>NZ_JBDPLV010000150.1:0-7998 GCF_039871605.1 Acrocarpospora sp. B8E8
CCACCCACCCTTGATTTGTTTCCGGGGCTACCGCCCCGACCCCCGCGACTGCCCACTCCGGGGGCTTCGCCCCGCCCTTCGGCCAGCGCATACACAACTCCGAGGGCTTCGCCCCGCGCTTCGGCCAGCACAACCCATACACAACTCCGAGGGCTCCCGCCCTCGGCCAGCGCAACCCATACACAACATCCGTGGAGACGAGCCCGGCACCCCTGGGCAATTATCATGGTGACTCTAAGTAGTCGGTCATATCGGACAAGTAAGGTTGGCGCGTACTTGTCGCACCGGTATTCAGGGGTCTTCAGTCATGTCAGATGCGCTGCCTCGCTACTACCGGCCGGAGCGGCCGGTGGCCGGGAAGGGGTGCTGGCCTGCTTCTGGCGCGTGAAGTGCCCATATTTCGCCCGCAGTTCATTTTATCGACACCCATCGGTCAGATTCTTGCTAGGTTGATCATGATCAACCAAATCAGCCGAACGACCGGCAGGGTGATGTACTTGCGCGAAAATACCCAAATCGGCGGAGGATCTGCCGTAAGTCGTCGCACGCTCCTCCGGACCGGTACAGGGATAGCAGCAGCCGCCGCCACCGGCGGCCTTTCCTTGTTCGCGGCTGAATCGGCGTCCGCGACCGTCCCGGCATCGCAGCGCTTCGTATTCGAGGGGGCCGGCGGCGATCCCGTTGTGCGGGCCACACTTCACCAGCCTTACTGGGCGATGCAGTCCTTCGCCTTCGACCACGTCCACGGGCACATCTACTTCGTGCAGACCAAGGTCGGGAGTACAACGGCGACCTCTGGATGACCAGGACCGACCTGAGCGGCAAGGTGCTGGGCGCCATGGCGCTCCACGGGTTCGACCACGGTTCGTCGATGGCGATCCAGCCGTCCACGTCCGGATCTCCGTACGTGTGGCTCGCGGGCGACTGGAGGAGCTTGTCCCCCGGTACGGCCCCGAACAGCCATACGATCTGCCGCTTCGAGTACAGCGACGGGGGCCTGCTCGACTACAACGACTTGGGGGTCTGGGAATTCCGGATCGGCCTCTCCGATTTCCTGGACTGTCCGAGACCGTCGATCGATCCTTACACCAACCGGCTGCTCCTCCGGTACATGGGGACGACGAGCCCGTGGCGCCTCGCGCTGTTCGACCTCCCCGCCGTCATCTACAGGGGCATCAGCGACACCACTCCCATCCTGGCCAAGCGCGCCCTCCCGACCAACGCCCAACTCGGTCTCTCCGACTCCGACCACTTCCAGGGCGTGACCTCATACGGCCAGTACGCGTACCTCTCCTACGGTGGTGCGCCCGCGGACCCCTCGGACCCGGCCAAGCCGTCCTACCTGGTCCGTCTCGACATGAACAAGACCGGGGGTTCGGTCGAGGAGGTGTTCCGGACGAGAGCGGGCGAGTCGCTGTCCGGTCGCGAACCTCAGGGAATGGCGATCTGGCGATCGTCGAGCGGCCCGCGCCTCGCGTTCGGCTTCTCCAGCAAGATCAGTGGCAGCCCTGACCAGTTCCGGGCGACCGTCTTCTACAAGAGCGACCTCACCGGCTAAGTCGCCAAGCGCCATCCTATTCCGCCCGTACGGCGCGGGTCACCCCGTGCCGTACGGAACGCGGATCGGCGGACGGAGCGGTATCTGCCCTGCCGCGAGCGGCTTACGTAGGCCGGATGGACGCAGCCGTCCGGTAAAGCTCCTCCCGCGTAACCCCGCCCGACGGAATCCTGACCGACACGCCCACCCCGGCAGAACTCAACCAGAAGGCCTCGGACGCATTGATGAACCCCCGGTGACCCCCGTTCTGGAACTCGTCCAGACGCCAAGCCGCCGGGTCATACTCGTGATATTCGGCCAAGAACGCCCGCAAATCAGCGAGCGTCGCCAAGCGCGGGCCACGCATGACAGCGATCTTGAGATCCACCTGGGAGACGCCATCGACCTCGTGCTCCCACACACGGGAGACGAAACTCACGTCCTCCCACTCGTAGGGGAAGTCGGAGACCTGCGCCCCCACACCCGCAGGAATCCACCCGATCGTGAAGCCATCCAACTTCCCGCCATCTCGCACCGGCCCGCCCATCAACGTCGACCCAAGAGCAACAAACAAAACCAGCAAACGACCGAACAACACGATCTCCTACATTTCGGCATTGAGGCGCACGCGGGCAGCCGCATGGCGATGGTCCTGCGGGGACGTGTTGGTGATGATGTGTTCGAGGATTTCGCAGTCGTCGTGGCCGGTTGGAGTCTGGGCGAAGGTCCACAGGTCGTCGATGGATCCTTTGGCGAGAAACTCGGAGCGTACCCGCGCATCTAGTTCGTCCCGTTCGCGGCGGACAGCGGGGGATTCGGAGCGCGGCAACAGCGGCCCTTGATACAGGTGCGCGATCGTCGCCAGATCCCCGATGGAGAGGGCCTGGCGGACGCTGAGCACGTCCGCTTCGACCTCCCCGACCAGCCGGTACGGCTTCGCGGCCACGGCACCGGAAAGCTGCGCCCTGAGGCGATGGATCTCCGCCCGGATCGTCACCGGATTGCCCTCATCGCCGTACAGCAAAATGGACAGCTGATCGGCGGTCAGCCCGCGCGGATGGGCGGCGAGCAGCGCGAGGATCTCGGCGTGCCGGAGCGAGAGCGGCACGTGGGCGCCGTCGAGTTCGGCGTGGGGGCGCTCGGTGCCGAGCAGGGTGAGGCTGAGGCGGGGCGGTTCTGAGACGCCGAACGGCATGATCAGATAGGCGTCTCCGAGGGACTCGACCCGCGCGGATCGCCCGTCCGGAAGCACCATTCGATCACTGGCCACCGGCAGCGTGAGCCGCTCGCCGCCAAGCCCGCTGATGACCCGCCCGGATGGGGTCACCAGCAGCCCGGAAGCCCGCAACCGGCGCTGGTGCCGGCACCGGAGCCGCTCGTCGGATTCTCGCATCCGCAACGCCAGGTGGCTCTCCGCCAGTTGGGCGGCGGCCCCGACCAGCGCGACGGTCGCGGGCGGCAGCGACTTGGTGGTGCCGCTGATGTCGACGCACCCCAGCACCGCCCCGGTATCCGGATCGATGATCGGCGACCCCACGCAGGACCAGTGATGCAGCACCCTGATCAGATGCTCCGCCGAGTACACCGGCGTCGGCCGCCCGGTCGCCAGCGCGGTTCCGATGCCGTTGGTGCCCACCGCCTCCTCCGACCAGGCGAAGCCGGCCGCCAGCCCGATCGCGTCCGCACGCCGGAGCACCTCGCGATGCCCGTCCCGCCAGAGGATGTGCCCGTCCGCGTCGGTGACCACCATGATGTGCGCGGCCTCGTCGGCGATCTGCAGCAGGGTGTGGTTCAGCAGCGGCAGCACCTCGTTCAGCGGGTGCGCCGAGCGCGCGTCCCCGATGTCGCCCACGTCGTAGACGAGCGGCGCGGCCCGCACCTCGGGGTGGATCCCCGCCTCCAGCGAGCGCCGCCAGGAGGCGGAGATGACCTTCCGGGGGCTCCCCCCATTCGGCATATTTCCGGACATGAGGTCGTCGTGCATCCGGCGGAGTCGCGTTTCCTGCATTGTCATCCCAGCCTTCCCGGACGAGCCTGCGTGGACCGGAAGGGGGCCCGCAACCGATTACGATAATCTCCATGAGTAACCGGTTGATCGCAACCTGTATGCAACCTTAGGCGGGCTACGTTAAGCGCACCACACCGGGCCGCGGCCGACCTGGAGTGGTTGAGGCCGGGTCTCGGACGCTTGGAGGGGGGCCGGGACCCGGCCTGGGGCTCCCGATGGAGCGGAACACACACCGTGCGCCGGTGTTCAGATGAGCCGCGAACACCGTAGGCTCGGTCGCGACGGCATGTCGCCATCCGGCTGAGGAGTGCACGATTGTGAACCCAGGAGATGTGAACCTGCAGCAGTTGCTGGAGCAGGCCCAGCTGGTGCAGCAGCAGCTCGCATCGGCCCAGCAGGAGCTGAACGACGCCCAGGTGGAGGGCACCTCGGGCGGCGGCATGGTGGTGGCGACCGTGAACGGCAGCGGCGAGCTGCTCGAACTCACGATCGACCCGAAGGCGATCGATCCGAAGGATCCCGAGGAGACCGCGGAGACCATCGCCGACCTGGTCATCGCCGCCGTGCGGGACGCGGTCAGGGCCGCCGCCGAACTCCAGCAGGAAAAGCTCGGCCCGCTCGCGCAGGGCCTCGGCGGGGGCGGCTTCGGCCAGCTCCCCGGGTTCTAGCGGTCATGTACGAAGGCGTCGTCCAGAACCTGATCGACGAGCTCGGGCTGCTGCCGGGCGTCGGTCCCAAGAGCGCCCAGCGGATCGCGTTCCACCTGCTCGCGGCCGATCCGGCCGAGGTGAAGCGGCTGGCGCACGCGCTGCTGGAGGTCAAGGAGAAGGTCCGTTTCTGCCGGGTCTGCGGGAACGTGGCCGCCGAGCAGGAGTGCCGGATCTGCCGTGACCCGCGCCGCGACCCCCAGGTGATCTGCGTGGTGGAGGAGTCCAAGGACGTCATCGCGATCGAGAAAACCCGCGAGTTCCGCGGTCGTTATCACGTGCTCGGCGGCGCGATCAGTCCGATCGACGGCGTCGGGCCCGACGACCTGCGGATCCGGGAGCTGATGGCCCGGCTGGCCGACGGCGCGGTGACGGAGCTGATCCTGGCCACCGACCCGAACCTGGAAGGCGAGGCGACGGCCACATATCTCGCTAGGCTCGTCAAGCCCATGGGACTCAGAGTGACACGATTGGCCAGCGGTCTGCCTGTGGGCGGTGATCTCGAGTATGCCGACGAGGTCACCCTGGGCCGCGCATTCGAGGGACGGAGGCTCCTGGATGTTTGATGAGTGGAACGCGCTGGCCGACCGGGTTGCCGGGCACGCGCAGAACTATCTTGACGGCCTGACCCGGTTGGCGGGCGGGGAGGGCGGGGACGCCATCCTGCCGCTGCTGCTGGTCGAGGTCGCCCAGGTGAGCCTGGCCGGAACCCAGCTCGCGGCGGTGCAGGACGTGATCCTGCAGGGCAACTTCGAGCCCGCGCTGAGCGAGGACCCCGACATAGATCCGTTGCGTACGGCTCTCGCCGCCCGGCTGGGCCCGGTGGACGATTACGCCGAAGTGTTCGATCCGTACAAGGACACGGCGGTCACGCCGTACCGGCTGTCGGATGATCTGACGGCGGTGGCGGCGGATCTGATTCACGGGCTGCGCCACTATCGGGCCGGGCGTCCGCTTGAGGCGTTGTGGTGGTGGCAGTACTCATATTTCAACACCTGGGGGAACCACGCGGGGGCGGCGCTGCGGGCCTTGCAGGCGCTGGTCGCGCACACCCGGCTTGATGTGGCGGAGGAGACTACCACAGTCTGAGGCTTGGCCGCGCCTGTGTCTGGACTGAGGAACGCAGGTCGCGAAGCGGCCGGAGTGACGAGGGAAGACGCAGGCTGAAGGCGGCCAAGCCCGCCGTGCCGGAGGCGCGGCCATAGGCACTGTCCAGATGGCGGACTAAACCAGTTGGGCTGGTGAGACGCGCCGTTAGACTGTGAGCTCCACATCCTGAAGTACGGGAGACATTCCAGTGGCGCTCGTTGTCCAGAAATATGGTGGTTCGTCCGTCGCCGACGCCTCCTGCATCAAGCGGGTGGCGCAGCGGATCGTCGCGACGAAAAAAGCCGGCAACGACGTCGTGGTGATCGTCTCCGCGATGGGCGACACGACGGACGAGCTGCTCGAGCTGGCGCAGCAGGTGTCGCCGCTCCCGCCGGGGCGCGAGCTGGACATGCTGCTGACCTCCGGGGAGCGCATCTCGATGGCGCTGCTGGCGATGGCGATCGCCAACCTCGGGCATGAGGCGCGCAGCTTCACCGGCTCGCAGGCGGGCGTGATCACCGACTCGTCGCACGGCAGGGCGCGCATCATCGACGTGACGCCGTCGCGGCTGCGCGAGTCCATCGGGAACGGCCACATCGCGATCGTGGCCGGGTTCCAGGGCGTCTCGCAGAACACCAAGGACATCACCACCCTCGGTCGCGGCGGCTCCGACACCACGGCCGTCGCGCTCGCCGCCGCCCTCCAGGCGGACGTCTGCGAGATCTACACCGATGTGGACGGCATCTTCACCGCCGATCCGCGGATCGTGAAGCGGGCCAAGAAGATCCCGCGCATCTCGTACGAGGAGACGCTGGAGATGGCGGCCTGCGGGGCCAAGATCCTGCACCTGCGCTGCGTGGAGTACGCGCGCAGGTTCAGCGTCCCGATCCATGTACGAAGCTCGTTCAGCACCAGGGAAGGCACCTGGGTCTTCTCCAATCCCAAGACCGAAGGAAGCGAGATGGAGCAGCCCATCATCTCCGGCGTGGCGCATGACCGGAGCGAGGCCAAGATCACAGTGGTCGGGGTGCCGGACAAGGTGGGCGAGGCCGCGGCCATCTTCCGCACGCTGGCGGACGCCGAGATCAACATCGACATGATCGTGCAGAACGTGTCGGCGGCAGCCACCGGCCGTACCGACATCTCGTTCACGCTGCCGACGGCGGACGCGCAGACCGCGCTGACCGCGTTGAAGAAGATCCAGGATCAGGTGGTGTTCGAGAGCCTGCTCTTCGACGACCAGATCGGGAAGGTGTCGCTGATCGGGGCGGGCATGCGCTCGCATCCGGGGGTCACCGCCAAGTTCTTCGGGGCGCTGGCGGACGCCGGGGTGAACATCGAGATGATCTCCACGTCGGAGATCCGGATCTCGGTGATCGTGGGGCAGAACGAGGTGGACGCGGCCGTCAACGCCGCGCACTCGGCGTTCGATCTGGACGCCGACCAGGTAGAAGCTGTGGTGTACGGGGGGACCGGACGATGAGCAAGCCCACTCTTGCCCTGGTGGGGGCGACTGGTGCCGTCGGCACCGTGATGCGCGAGATCATCTCGTCCCGCGCGGACATTTACGGCGAGATCCGGCTGGTCGCGTCGGCGCGGTCGGCGGGGAAGGTCCTGCCGGTTCGCGGTGAGGACGTGGTCGTCCAGGCGCTGGCTCCCGAGGTCTTCGACGGCGTGGATATCGCGATCTTCGATGTGCCCGACGAGGTCTCCGCCGACTGGGTTCCGATCGCGGCCGCGCGCGGCGCCATCGCCATCGACAAGTCCGGAACTTTCCGGATGAATCCGCAGGTTCCGCTGGTCGTCCCCGAGGTCAATCCCGACGACGCGAGAACCCGCCCGCTCGGCATCGTCTCCACGCCCAACTGCACGACCCTCTCGATGATGGCCGCGATGGGCGCTCTGCACGCGGAGTACGGCCTGCGCGAGCTTGTCGTGGCTTCGTACCAGGCCGTGTCCGGGGCCGGAGTCGCCGGTTCTGCCCGTCTTTACGATGAGATCGAAGCCCTGGCCGGGGACCGGACGATCGGCCAGACCGCCGGCGATGTCCGCAAGGCCCTCCAGAACAAGCTGGCCGAGGAGTCTCCGTTCCCGGCTCCGGTGGCGTTCAACGTCGTGCCGTGGGCGGGCTCGCTCAAGGAGGACGGCTGGGCGTCGGAGGAACTTAAGCTCCGCAACGAGTCCCGCAAGATCCTCGGCATTCCCGACCTCAAGGTGTCCGCGACCTGCGTGCGGGTTCCGGTGATCACCACGCATTCGCTGGCCGTGCACGCGACCTTCGCGGGCGAGGTCACGGTCGCGGACGCTCATCGCATCCTGAACGCCGCGCCAACAGTGGTCGTGATGGACGATCCGGCGAACGGTGTGTATCCGACCCCTGCGGACGTAGTCGGGACCGACCCGACGTATGTGGGACGAGTCCGCCAGGCGATCGACTTCCCGAACACGCTCGATCTGTTCGTGTGCGGGGACAATCTCCGCAAGGGAGCTGCCCTGAACGCTGCGGAGATCGCGGAGCTCATCGTCGCCACGGAGTTCTGACGAGACCAGGTGGTTCTCCCACCCACCCGCCCTTTGGGACGCTCGCGCTCGGCCCCATCGGCCTTCGGCCTCGGGTGGCGTGTAGTCAAAGGGTCGGGGGCGGAGCCTCGATGATC
>NZ_JBDPLV010000151.1:0-6933 GCF_039871605.1 Acrocarpospora sp. B8E8
CGCCCTGCTCCTCGAAGAGATCAACAACAAGCCGCCCCGGATACCCGGCGACGACCGGCCCATCACCTACACGATCAACCCGTGATCGACATTCAACGGCTCGCGGAGCTCAATTTCCGGAGCTCTGGGACCGTGAACGAAACGCCATCCACCGCTACGACACCGCCGAAAGATTTCGACAGCCCGCTCACCGTGATCGCGGTCACCCGACATGCCACCTTTGGCATACGGCGATAGGCATGAGGCCTCCTCAAATGTTTTTGACGCCATTCATGCAGCGGTCCTGCGCAGTTCCCGAACGACCCAGCGGGAATATTGCGAACCTATGGCCCGAGGCCCACAGTGTGAAGCGCATGTTTCGGCAGGCACCGATCCGTTAATCGAATCAGCGTGTTGCGGGCGAACCTGGTCGACCTTGGTAACGGCGGACACAGACCCGCCTCAGCCGCCGAAAGCTGTGGGGCTGCGGCCGTCCAGCAGAGCTTTCGCGCCACACGCGGCAGCAGCAGCCGGTCGGCGATGCGGGTGATGTTGACGCCCCGCTCGGGGCCGACGATCGCTCCACGAACAGCATCTCGGCGCCGTCGAGGACGCCGAGTGGATATGGTGGCCGACCACGGCGTACGGATCCTCCATGAACGGCATCGCCGCCTCGCGCAGCCCCAGCGCCGGGAGGCGCCGCCGACTCCCAAATCCGGATGCCGACGCGCACGCGATGGTCCTCGTCACGCAGCTCCGGGCAGAGCTATATGAGCGCGCTTAATCGTTAATCTTTGGTTTTGATGAGCATGTGTTTACCGGCAAAGCTGCGCCCAGTTTCCGGTCCCTCATCTCATATTTGGTGGCTCGCATCCGGGCACTCGGCCGGCGTTCCCAGCCCGCCGTGCTGGTGCGCGGTGACCTGGCGCTCGACCCAGCGGGTCGCCACCCGTGCCGGGACGCGACTGCCACTCAATCCCCAGGAGCTGGCCGTCCTCGAATACCTGCCTGCCGGGCATCTCGGCATGTCGCCGCTGTCACTCCGCAACCGGGCCCGGGACTCCATCGGCGGCCGTGGCGTCCTCCAAGGCGCGCAAATATGTCTCGATCGCGTGCCGGTTGCGTTGTAGCACGTCGATACGTCGTTCGATGCTGCTGAGTTGACGTCGCAGTCCGTCCAGATCTTTTCCCGCCGGGCATACCGGGGCCTCCGCTTTTTCCTTCGCGGCCTCGAGGCAGGGCAGCACCTCGCGGATCATCTCCGTCGTCAAGCCGGCTTCGAGGAGTTCGCGGATCTGCAGTACACGGTCGATGGCAGGCTCGCCGTAGGTGCGGTATCCGTTGCCACTCCGGAACGGGTGCAGGATGCCGACCTCTTCGTAGTAACGAAGCAGCCGCGGCGCGACACCCGTCTTCGCGGCCAAGTCCCCGATCTTCACATCGCTCTCCTTAACCAGGCATCCGTGCAGACGGCGCACCTCGCCGTCGGCCACTTGACCTTCACATTAATGGAAAGGTTTAGCTTCTCCACGTTCCCAGACCTGCCGAAGCGGGTCGAACGAGATCGTGTCTACAAGGAATGTGAGATCAAGAGATGACGACGGGTTCCAGAACGAACGCAGGCAAGCCGGGCGGTAGCGGATGGACCGCGGACCGAATGTCCGAACAGAACGGCCGCACCTTCGTCGTGACGGGTGCGACCAGCGGTCTGGGTCTGGTGACGGCGCGCGAGCTCGCGGCGCACGGCGGTCGGGTCCTGCTCGCTGTTCGTGACGCGGCACGGGGAGAAGAGACGGCGTCCTCGCTGCGTAGCGCGTATCCCGGGGCTGAGGTAGAGGTTCGTCAGGTCGATCTGCTGAATCTGAACTCGATCCGCCGGGCGGCGGAGGAAATCGGCGAGGAGAGGTCCGTCGACGTGTTGGTCAACAACGCGGGCATCTCCATGGTCGAGCACTCCGTGACCGCGCAGGGCGCAGAGCGCCATCTCGCTGCGAACCACCTTGGCCACTTCGCGCTCACAGCGTTGCTGGAACCGGCGCTGCGCCGGTCGCAGGCGCCACGGGTGGTCACCGTGACGTCGTACATGCACGAGAAGGGCGAACTTGATCTGGACGATGTCGCGTGGTCGCGGAAATACACACCTCTCGCCGCCTACTCGGCATCGAAGCTGGCCAACGCGGTCTTCGGTGTGGAACTCGCCCGGCGCGAGCGGTCGTCATCGTCGCCGATCACCAGTATTCTCGCGCACCCGGGCTACAGCAACACGCCGATGCAGAGCAAGGGCAACGGGATCACTGGAATCGCCATGCGCGTTTCCGGCAAGCTCTTCGCGCAGAGTCCAGAGATGGGAGCTCTGCCCCAGCTTTTCGCGGCGACCGAGCCCGATCTCGCCGGCGGTTCCTACATCGGACCTGACGGTCGGGGCGGACGATCCGGACATCCCCAACTCGCGCAGCTGTCGGCCGCAGCCCAAGATCCAGAACTCGGCCGTCGCCTGTGGGAGCGTTCGCAGGAGCTGACCGGCATCCACTGGCACACCAGCGAAGCCTGACCGCGTCGCCCGCAGACGAGGACGATCGGGCCGCCGAACACAACGAAGGGCACCTCTTCCGAAGGAAGAACGCCCCTGGTCAAGAGTGAAGCCGCCTTGGGAATCGAACCCCAGACCTACACATTACGAGTGCGTCGATCATGTGAATCAGACCTGGCGGCGGAAACGGGGCTGGTTCCAATATCAGTCGAGCGGGGTGATCTGCTCGGATGGGCCCGCAGATCGGGCCGCGTGGGCTTCGAACCACATTGAGCCCACATCATGACCAGAAGTCAGCCGGACATCCGCGTCCAGGGCCGCCGCTAGGTGCCGGAGCAGGGCGACTGTGCCGACCTGGTGACCGGCTGGGTCGGCGGATCCCGCCTGGCCGACCCTGTCCTTGCCTGGCTGCACCGCGACTCGACCAGGAATCGCTTGTACGACGCGTTCGAACTCCGCCACGACACGCCCTGGGCTGACGACTTCGCCCGAGCCTACGACTACCTCGCGTGAGCTCGCCCATCGAATCGAGGGTGACCTCGATTCGATGGACGCCTATCTTGACGCTGAGCTCCGCCTATCCAACCCAGCCTCGTCGGCGATCCGATCAACCGCGCTCCGCGCTCGTCACGGGCCGATCAGTGCGTTGGCGCCGAGGAGGACCTTGATGTCTCCCGCGAAGGCGCCGTTGGTGATGTTGACCGTGTAGTCGGGGAGTTCGAGGAGGTTGGTTTTGCGGTTGAGGCGTTCCACGCGGATGCGGACGGGAGTGTCGCCTGAGTGGATTGTCAGGATTCGTTTGAGTTCGCTGACTAAGTCCTTGGTGATGCGTTCCTCGCGGAGGGCGATGACGACGGGCTCGCGGCCGTCCGCCTGGATGCCGGAGATGTCGAGGAAGGTGATGTCCATGGCGTTGAAGGAGACCGTCGCCTCTTCGCCGTCGCCGCGGGAGCGGATTCGGCCGGTTACCGAGACGACCAGGTCGGGGGCGAGGTTGCTGCCGTAGAGCTGGTAGGTGTTGGGGAAGCAGGGGACCTCGATGGAGGCGTCGTGGTCCTCGATGGTGAGGATGGCCCAGACGTCGCCCTTCTTGGTGACCTTCTTGTCGACGCCGGAGATGATTCCGGCGATGCGGACGTTGCCGAAGCCCGCCTGGCCGTCGAGGACCTGGGCGACGGTGAGGTCGCGGTTGCGTTCGAGCACGCGTTCCGCGCCGTTGAGCGGGTGGTCGGAGACGTACAGTCCGAGCATTTCGCGCTCGAAGGAGAGTTTTGTCTTCTTGTCCCATTCGCCGTCGGGGACGACGACGTGGAAGACGTTGTTGTCGCCGCTGTCCTCGAAGGCGTCGAACAGGGAGTCCTGGCCGACGGCCTCCTTGCGTTTGACGTCGATGACCGAGTCGATGGCCTGGTCGTGGATCTGGACGAGGCCGCGGCGGCTGTGGCCGAGGCCGTCGAAGGAGCCCGCCTTGATCAGTGATTCGATGGTGCGCTTGTTGCAGACGACCTGGGGGACCTTGGTGAGGAAGTCATTGAAGTCGGTGAAGATGCCCTTGGCCTTGCGGGCGGAGATGATGCCGTTGATGGCGTTCTCGCCGACGTTCTGGATCGCGCCGAGCCCGAATCGCACGTCCTCGCCGACGGCGCTGAACTGGAGCCCGGATTCGTTGACGTCGGGCGGCAGGACCTTGAGTTTCATGCGGCGGCATTCGGCGAGGTAGATCGCCATCCGGTCCTTGTTGGTGCCGACCGAGGTGAGCAGGGCGGCCATGTACTCGGCCGGATAATTGGCCTTGAGATACGCCGTCCAGTACGACACGAGTCCATACCCGGCCGTGTGGGACTTGTTAAATCCGTAGGAGCTGAACGGTTCCAGAACGTCCCAGA
Source organism: Acrocarpospora sp. B8E8 (assembly GCF_039871605.1). Classification (NCBI taxonomy): domain Bacteria; kingdom Bacillati; phylum Actinomycetota; class Actinomycetes; order Streptosporangiales; family Streptosporangiaceae; genus Acrocarpospora; species Acrocarpospora sp. B8E8. The sequence goes on from NZ_JBDPLV010000151.1 coordinate 4,396, forward strand.
CGGCTTTGGCGGCTTCCTCGGTGTAGCCCTTGCCGACCATTCCGGAGGAGAAGGTGGCCCATTGTTTGTCCATCTCCTCCTTCTTCTTCTTGCCCATCGCCCGGCGCAGGATGTCGGCGCCGCCGAGGGTGTATCCGGCCAGCTGCTGCGCGATGGCCATGACCTGCTCCTGGTAGACGACCAGGTGGTATGTCGTGCCGAGGATGGGCTCAAGGGCCTCCTTGAGCGCGGGGTGGATCGGCTTGATCTCCTGCTGCCCGGCCTTGCGCAGCGCGTAGTTGGTGTGCGCGTTCGCGCCCATCGGACCGGGCCGGCCGAGGGCCAGAACCGACGAGATGTCTTCGAATCGGGCCGGGGCGATCAGCTTCGTCAGATCGCGCATCATCGAGCTGTCGAGCTGGAAGACGCCCAGCGTGTCGCCACGCGCCAGCAGCTCGTAGGTCTTCTCGTCGTCCAGCGACAGCTTGAGCATGTCCAGGTCGATGGCGCGGTTGCTCTTCACGTTCTGGATCGCGTCGCCGATGACGGTGAGGTTGCGCAGGCCGAGGAAGTCCATCTTCAGCGCGCCCATGTTCTCGCTGCTGGGCCCGTCGAAGCCGGTGATGCGGGCGCCGTCGTCGGGGCGCATGAAGATCGGCATGACGTCGATCAGCGGCTGGGAGGAGAGGATGACGCCCGCGGCGTGCACGCCGGTGCCGCGGGTCAGCCCCTCCAGGCCGAGCGCGGTGTCGATGACCTGCCGGACGTCCTGGTCGTCCTCGTAGAGCTTGCGAAGCTCGGTGGCCTCGGCATACCGGGGGTGCTTCTCGTCGAAGATGCCGGTGAGCGGGATCTCCTTGCCCATGACGGCGGGCGGGAACGCCTTGGTGATCTTCTCACCGACCGGGAAGGGATAGCCGAGGACGCGCGCGGCGTCCTTCACGGCCGCCTTCGACTTGATCGTCATGTAGGTGATGATCAGCGAGACGTTGTCCTCGCCATAGCGTTCCGTGACATATCTGATCATGTCACCGCGCCGGCGCTCGTCGAAGTCCAGGTCGACGTCGGGCATGGAGATTCGTTCGGGGTTCAGGAACCGCTCGAACAGCAGCGAGTGCTCGATGGGGTCGAGCTCGGTGATGCCGGTGACATACGCGACCATGGAACCGGTGGCGGAGCCTCGGCCGGGGCCCACCCAGATGCCGCTGTCCCGCGCGTACTGGCAGATGTCGGCGACGACGAGGAAGTAGCCGGGGAAGCCCATGTTCTCGATGACGCCGAGCTCGTATTCGATCCGCTCCAGCACCTCCGCCGGCACGGGGTCGCCGTAGCGCCGGACCGCGCCGCGCTGGGTCTCCTTGCGCAGCCAGCTCATCTCGGTCTCCCCTTCGGGGACCGGGAACTTGGCGGCCAGGTCGCGGTGGGCGAAGACCTCGTCATAGGCCTCGACGCGCTCGGCGATCAGGAGCGTGTTCTTGCAGCCTTGGGCCCAGAGCTCCGAGTTGGGGTCGAGCGCCCACATCTCCTCGGCGGAGCGCACGTAGTAGCCGTTGCCGGAGAAACGGAACCGGTTCGGGTCGCTGATCTGGGAGTTGGTGCCGACGCAGAGCAGCGCGTCGTGCGCGGTGGACTGGTCTTCTGTGACGTAGTGGGAGTCGTTGGTGACCAGCGGGGGGATGCCGAGGGCCTCCCCGATCCGCAGCAGGTCGCTGCGGACGCCCGTCTCGATCGGGATCCCACCATGATCCATGATCTCCAGGAAGTAGTTGTCCCGCCCGAAGATCTCCTGGTATTTCGCGGCGTGTTCCAGGGCCTTGTCATACTGCCCCAGCCGCAACCGGGTCTGGACCGCGCCGGACGGGCAGCCGGTGGTGGCGACGATGCCTTCGTGATATTCCGCGAACAGCTCATCGTCCATGCGCGGATACTTCTTCATGTGGCCTTCGAGCGAGGCCAGCGAGGAGATCCGGAACAGGTTCCGGAGCCCTTGGGCGTTGATCGCCCACATCGTCTTGTGCAGATACGTCCCGCTGGCCGACACGTCGCCGCCGAGGCCGGTGCGCTCATCGGACTTGCGCTGGTGCGGCTCGCCCCAGAAGACCGGCCGCTTGTGGAACCGGGACTCGGGACTGATGTAGCCCTCGATCCCGATGATCGGCTTCACCCCGGCCGCGGTCACCTTGTTCTGGAACTCATACGCCCCGAACATGTTCCCGTGATCGCTCATGGCGATCGCGGGCATCCCCAGCTCAGCCGCCCTCGCGGCTAGCTTCCCGATCTTCGCCGCCCCGTCCAGCATCGAATATTCGGTGTGAACATGCAGGTGAACGAACGAATCAGCCACAGGGGATCTTGGCCTTTCGAGCAGGGACCGACAGACCCTCAAACTCTATCGACCCCGACCGACAAGTCTGATGCCGTAACGCGGAAACGGGTGCACGACAGATTTGTAGGTGACGATCAGGGTCGGCTGGTTCTGGCGGGTCAGGCGGTTCGTGTCTGGTTGTGGATCTTCGGCCAGAGTTCGTGCCATCGGCCGCTGGCGTCCAGGCAGCGTAG
>NZ_JBDPLV010000152.1:0-6902 GCF_039871605.1 Acrocarpospora sp. B8E8
GTGGTAACCGCCGTTCTATGGGGTCTTGTTGCATGTCAGGGCTACGCCACGCCGTACGCGATCCATCCGTGATCCGCAGAACCGGCACCCACCGTCTCAGCATCCGAGAATGCTGTCAGCCCTGGGGTGGTTGCTGCGGTGAGTCATTGGGCGCGGGTGGCGATTCCTGGGTAGTCGAGGACGAGTCCCGACTCGTCGTAGACCAGGTGGCAGGCGAAGTTGAAGATGGGTGCGGCGTAGTCGTAGCGCTGGCGGGTGTCCTTGTTGGTGAGTCGTTCGTAGCTCTGCTCCAACCGCTCCACGCCGAGCCCGACCGCCCGGACGTACGCGGCGGGAGCCTCAGCTCTGGCGCCCACGGGCAGTGCCATCCGGTGGACGGGAAATGCATTGGTCATGGCCGACGACTCCAGATCCACATCGAGGCAGCCGTCCAGGTGCAGTGCGGCCTGTCCGTTGACCAGCCAGTGCCCCGCGCTGTCCGCCTCAACGACGGTCGACCTCTCCCCGGACACCGACTGCCCCCACACCTCCGCGCTGCGGGTAGTCCAAGCCTCGTCAAGGCGAATGTCGTACCGCACGACCCAGGTTTCGCCTTCCTCCACCGCGGTGGTCCACCCCTGGGCCCGCCAACCATCGTCAAGCGCCTCGAAGTACGCCACCTCAAAACCAGCCCGGGCCTCTTGGTGCAGCCAGGCTGCGGTGTCGGGCGGTAACACGAAGGACATAGTCCATGGTCCCATGTACGCGCTCGGTCCTCCTCCAGCGGCGGCCCGGACACGGAGACCGCGGATGGAGTATGCGAAGATTTCGCCGCGTGTGAGGGTGGCGGCGCTGGCGCGCGCAACTCGACCGAAAGCGGGCATAGTGAAGGTCGTCATACCAGGTGGCTCTGGACATTTGGGACTCCTGCTCGCCGGTGCCCTCGGGAGTGCGGGGCATGACGTGGTCATCCTCAGCCGGCGTACGGACACACGAGTGCCCGGTGCGCGCATGGTGCCATGGGATGGGCGGACCGCGGGGGAGTGGATGGCCGAGGTCGACGGCGCCGACGTTGTGGTCAATCTGGCTGGGCGCAGCGTGAACTGCCGGTATACCGAGGCCAATCTGCGGGAGATGATGGCCTCGCGGGTGGACTCCGCCGCCATCGTGGGTACCGCGATCGCCCGGGCGTCCGCGCCTCCGAGGGTGTGGCTGCAGATGAGTACGGCCACGATCTACGCGCACAGCCACGACCGGGCCAACGACGAGGCGACTGGGGTCATCGGTGGTGCCGAGGACGGCGTACCGGCATATTGGGCTTACAGCGTTGACATCGCGCGAAAGTGGGAGCGTGCGCAGTTCGAGGCGCCGACCCCGGACACGCGTAAGGTGGCGCTTCGTACGAGTATCGTGATGGCTCCCGGCCGGGGTGGCGCGTTTCACACGCTGTGGCGCATGGCCCGATTGGGCCTCGGCGGGCCCGTTGCCGGTGGCCGGCAGTACATGTCCTGGATCCACGACCGCGACTTCGTTCGGGCGATCGAGTTCCTCCTGGCTCGCGACGAGTTCGTGGGGCCTGTCAATCTGGCCTCGCCCAGCCCGCTTCCGTACCGGGCGTTCATGGCGGTTCTCCGCAGGGCCGCAGGCGTACCGGTTGGGCTGCCCGCCACGAAATGGATGGCCGAGCTTGGTGCGTTTGTGCTGCGTGGCGACACCGAACTACTGCTGAAGAGTCGGCGGGTCGTGCCGGGGCGGCTGCTGGGCGCGGGCTTCACGTTCGCCGTCCCCGAATGGCCCGACGCTGCCCGTGACCTGGTGGCCCGCAGTCGTGCGGGCGCATGAAGCGCGGGACCAGCGGTACGTACGCCGCGCGCCTGGCCGCCTACGCGGAGGTCTCCACCCAGCTGTCGCTGCTGAGCGACCGCCGACTCGGCCAAGCCGTGCGGGCAGCCGTGGCGCTCGAGCCCGGCATCGGCGGCAGGTCGGCGGAGATGGACATCGGCGGGAGGCGGGTCTTCGTCAAACGGGTCCCGCTGACCGACCTTGAGCTGCGGCCGCAGAACGTGCGCTCGACGGCGAATCTGTTTGGGCTGCCGCTGTTCTACCAGTACGGGGTGGGCTCGGCCGGGTTTGGGGGCTGGCGTGAGCTGGCCGTACACATCATGACTACCAACTGGGTCCTCGGGCGAGAGTACGAGGGCTTCCCGCTGATGTACCACTGGCGGGTTCTCCCCGACTCCCCGCCCGAGGGGTTCGTCGACGAATTCGGCGGCATCGATGGGGCGGTCGCGCACTGGGAGGGCTCGCCAGCCGTCCGTGAACGCCTGGAGTCCGTCGGCCGCTCGTCATCCAGCCTGGTGCTCTTCTTGGAACATGTGCCGCAGACTCTCGGCGCATGGCTGGCCGACTCGCGGAAGGCAGGAGGCTCGCCGCACCTCTGGGCGGAGGAAGCTCTGGTACGCGGGACCGCTTTCATGAGCTCTCGCGGGCTCGTCCACTTCGACGCCCATTTCGCCAACATCCTGACCGACGGCCAGCGGCTCTACTTCGCGGACTTCGGGCTTGCCCTGAGCTCCGGCTTCGAGCTCACCGCGGCCGAGGCCGAGTTCCTGTCCGAGCATCTCGACTACGACCACTGCTATACCGTGGGCCATTTGCTGCATCATCATCTGCTCGACGACCTGCGCGGCGACATCGACCACCGGACGTTCCTGCGGGAATGGATCGCGGGACGACAGCCCGATGACGTCCCTCCCGCGACTGCCGCGATCATCGACCGGCACGCCCCGGTGGCCATCGTCTTGTACGAGTTCCATCGCCGCCTGATCAAGGAGACCAAGCGGACGCCGTTTCCAGCCGCCGACATCAAGCACGCCAGGCAAGTCACCTGAGACGAGCTCGGCGGCCCTTGACCGGTCGCTGTGCCCCTGGCGGTGCGGACGTGGTGCTGAGCGAACTGTGCGCGGATCCCGCCTGGGTCGGGGGGCGCGTGCTCGGCAGGTGCTGACCGCTGAGGTGATCCGCCGCCGCCAGCCTGGCGGGACGGGCGAGGTGCTGGAGTGCCGGCAAAGCTCTGCTCTCGTGGCCCCTATGAATGTGTCCAACTCGTCCCGTTCGCTTGGTCGGTTACGGCTTGCTTGGTTGGATCAATCAGGGGGTAGTCATGGCGAATGTCCATCACCGTTATGCCATCGTGCATGGACGTAAGGTGTTCTATCGGGAGGCCGGGCCGCTGGATGCGCCGGTGCTTGTGCTGTTGCATGGCTTCCCGACCAGTTCGTTTATGTTTCGGCATCTCATTCCGGCGCTGGCGGACCGCTACCACGTCATCGCCCCTGACCATCTGGGGTTCGGGCTGTCCGACGCGCCGCCGGTCGAAGAGTTCGACTACACCTTCGATGCGCTGGCCGACATGACGGCGGCTCTGCTGAGCCACCTTGGAGTCTCGCGCTACTCCGTCTACGTCCAGGATTACGGCGCTCCCATCGGCTGGCGCCTCGCCTTGAACCAGCCCGACGGGATTACGGCGATCATCACCCAGAACGGCAACGCTTATGAGGCGGGGTTCGTCCGGAACTTCTGGGAGACCGTCTGGGCGTACCATCGCGAGCAGAATCCGGAAACCGAGAAGGCCGTTCGGCAGGCATTCACCCTCGAGGCGATCAAATGGCAGTACGTCACGGGGGGGGGGCCGACGAGACGCTCGTCAGCCCCGACACCTGGCACCACGACTACGCGCTGATCTCCCGGCCCGGTAACGACCGCGTCCAGCTGGCCCTGTTCCTGGACTACGCCAGCAACCTCCCGCTCTATCCCCGCCTGCACGAATACCTGCGCGCCCACCAAACGCCCCTGCTCGCCGTGTGGGGCAAGGGGGACGAGATCTTCGGACCAGCGGGTGCCCGCGCCTTCGCCGAAGATCTGCCCGACGCTCAGATTCACCTTCTCGAAGGCGGTCACTTCCTGCTGGAGAGCGCACTCGACGAGGTCACCGAACTGATCAGGGCATTTCTCGATCAAGTTGATCTCGGTGGTTGACGCGACTCAGTACGCCGCCGCTACGTCGAGGATCCAGGTGATGCCGAAGCGGTCGGTGAGCATCCCGAACGCGGGGGCCCACTGGGCGGGACCGAAAGCCTCGATGACGGTGGCGGCGGCCGAGAGCTTGTCCCAGCTGGCGCCGACTTCCTCGATGGTCTCGCCGCGGACGGAGAGGAAGAACTTCTCGGTGGTGACAGTCATTCCTTTCTCCCGCCGGGTCGTGGGTGCCGGGCCGGTCGAAGCGTCCTGACCGGGGACATCGTAGGCCATCACCCGGAATCCGTTGGTGCCGACGACTTGGCCGAAGACGACCTTCCCGGCGTCGGGCAGTTCCTTCGGCATGCCGAAGTCACCGTAGGTGACGATGTTGATCTCACCGCCGAATACCGACTGGTAGAACTCCAGCGCCTCCCGGGCTTCGCCGTGGAAGTTCAGGTGGGCGACCGTGTTCACTGACACGCTTCACTCCTCGTTCGATGTCGTCCGGACGGTCCGGGCGACGAATGAAGAGTGGCAGCAGCAGAGGTCAGGGAGTGTCCGCTTCTTATTGCATGACGAAAGGTATGCCGACCAGTTCCGCACCGTCTGCGTCGTGCGCACCGTCTACCAGGCACCGCTGGTTCGCTCCGTCTGACCACGAGGGTTCCCGGTGAACGACGTGGAATTGGATGTTCATTCGGTGCGTGTCGAGTCGCTGCTGATCCAGCTCGCGAGGAACCCGAGCGACTCGTAAGCGTGGGATCCACGCGGCGCGCTGAACGTGAAGATGGCCTGCCTCGGGTCCGACGGCAGATCCAGCTGTTCGTAGTGCAGTTCGAGCAGCCCCACCAGCGGATGCCGGATGATCTTCACTCCGGACGGCGCTGACTTGACGTCGTGCGCGGCCCACCTGGAGGAGAACGCGTCACTGCCAGCTGTCAGCTCTCCGATCAGGCCGGTCAGATGCTCGTCGTGTGGATTGCGGCCGGCGGACGAGCGCAGCGAGGCGACGACGTCCGACGCGGCAGTGTCCCAGTCCACGAAGAACTCTCGGCCCGCTGGGGTGAGGAACACGAATCGGGCTAGATTCGGTCGCGGCCCGCCGTACTCGAACAGCGGCGAGCAGAGCGCCGCTCCGGTCCGGTTAGCGGCCAGCACGTCTATCCGTTCGTTGCTGACGAACGCTGCGGCCCCCTCGAACGCGTCGATCAGCTGCCGCAGAACCGGGCGGACACGGGTGTCCCGAAACGGGTCGACCGAACCGGCAGCGGCTGCTGGTCTGCGCGTGGCGCGGGCCAGATCGGCCAGGTGAGCGCGTTCTGCCGGGTTCAGACGAAGCGCGCGAGCAACCGCGTCCAGAACAGCGTCGGACGCCGCGGTCAGATCACCCCGTTCCAGCCGGGCATAGTAAGGGGCGCTGATACCCGCGAGAACGGCAACCTCCTCCCGGCGCAGCCCAGGCACTCGACGGTGCCCGTAACTCACCAGACCGACGTCGTCGGTCCTCAGCCGCGCCCGTCTGGACGTCAAGAACTCCCGGATCTCACCTCTTGCGTCCATGACTCCCCATGGTACGGATCCCCGCACGGCGAGCCGCACCCTACGAAGGTAGGCCTCACTGGGTGCCGCTAGCCTGTCGCCGCGGTGATTTCGTGAAGCCATGCGAGCCACCTACATGTACGGAGCCGGCGACGTCCGGCTCGTCGACGCACCCGACCCCGTCATCGAGCAGCCCACCGACGCGCTCATTCGCGTCATGCGCACCTGTGTCTGCGGAAGCGATCTTTGGACCTTCGCCGACATGGAGCCCAGCGAGCAGGGACAGGCGATGGGACACGAAGCGATCGGCATCGTCGAAGACGCCGGAAAGGACGTTGCCACGGTCAAGACCGGCGACCTGGTGATCATGCCGATGTTCACCGCCGACGGCAGCTGCTCGTTCTGCCGCGAGGGACTGACCAGCGCCTGCCGGTCCGTCGGTTTCTTCGGCCGGATGGGGTTCCCCGGAGCGCAGGCCGAGGCAATCCGAGTACCGCACGCGGACGCGAACCTCGTGCGTGTCGACGCCGCACCGGACGACGCGATCGTCCCGTCCCTGCTGACGCTGTCCGACGTCATGGCCACCGGCCACCACGCCGCCATCGGCGCCGAGGTCAAGCGGGGAGGCAAGGTCGCGGTCGTCGGAGACGGAGCGGTCGGCCTCTGCGGTGTGATCGCAGCTCGCCGACTCGGCGCGGAACAGATCATCGTGCTCGGACACCACGACGATCGAACGAACCTGGCCCGCGAGTTCGGCGCCACCGACGTGGTTTCCGTCGACGGTGAGGAAGCCGTCGAGCAGGTCCGTCTGCTCACCGGCGGCACGGGCGCGCACTCCGTGCTCGAATGCGTCGGCACCGAGGCGGCCGCGGCTACGGCGGTCGAGATCGCGCGGCCGGGCGGAGCGGTCAGCCGAGTCGGCGTCCCGCACTACGCCGGCATTCCCGCCTTTCCCACGTGGGTGAAGAACATTCGCGTGGCCGGCGGCCCGACACCGGTCCGGCCCTACATCGACACCCTCCTGCGGGACGTGCTGGACGGAACGATCCAGCCCGGGCGGGTCTTCGACCGGACGATCGAACTCGCCAAGGTGGCGGACGCGTATCAGGCCATGGCGCAGCGAGAAGCGCTCAAGGTCCTGCTCAACCCGTGACATGACCGCATGGCTCGCCGGTTTCCGCGTCCCGGCCGCCTATCTGTCGCCCGCCATGAAACGCAGCCGAGCATCACTTCAGTGGTAAACAACCACGTAGCTCACGGTGAGTGATGGCGGCGGGCATGCGCTATCGCCGGGTGCCGTGCGAGGCGGACCCGGGACGGCGACGGGTGTCAGGGGACGGCGGTGGGCATGGGTGGCCGCCACG
>NZ_JBDPLV010000153.1:0-6172 GCF_039871605.1 Acrocarpospora sp. B8E8
TCGTCACCGCAACCAACCACGGCATCGACGCCTTCCATGCGCTCCGTGACGCCTTCCTCGGCAACCCCTGGACGCTGTCTCAAGCCACCGCATAACCCCAGCTCACGGATACGTGTGAGTGGTTACACGTGCCGGACTCTTCATCGAAGTTGGCAGTAGCGGATGATCTTGCGGAACGAGTGACAGCGAAGGCCGCTTGGAAGTGCCGGACGCGGCCAGCAACCGTCGACGCAGCCTCGCCACTCCCTCGCCCAGCGGAGACGGGAAGGCCGGGAACCCCGCCCGAGAAATCTTCGATGCCGCGTTGGGTTTCTCAGCGGCCCGACATACAAGCTCGTTGCTGAACCTGGCCGTGCAAGAGAGATGTGGATGTCACTGGGTCGGTAGTGTTCGGGCAAGGTGGTCGTGGAGTTCGGCGTGCCGGAACTGGTAGATCGGGCCTACGGCGCGCAGCATGCCCAGCCGGTGGGCGTCGTCCAGAAAGGCTATGAGCCGCCAGGGCAGTCGTCTGGCGGACGCCAGCCGTGCAGCCGCGATCATGAAGACGAACCAGGCGTGGTGATCCCCGGCCGTGAGTCCGAACACGAGCCCACCCACGAACCCCGGCCCCGAGCCCGAACACGGTCCCAGCCCCAAGCCCTAACACGGAAACGCGAAGGAACGTGATTGCTCTGTCGGAATTCCAGGTGGACTGCGGCGTTCCGGTAGTGAGGATACTTGGCTGTTCGGCCCATTCGGTGAACCCACGCACAATACCGAGCACGAGCATGAACCCGCCCACGAGCCCGATCCGAGTCCGAACTGGAGTCCGGATACGAGCCCGAGCCCGCTCACTTCCTCTCGGGGCGGGCAGAGCACCCGCCCCCGCCTGGATCATCACCTCCACGATGTCGTCCGCCGCACCGAGCAGCCAGTAAGTCGGCCGGGCAGCGCTGAGGGCGACCACGTACGTGCTCGCCCTCAGCCAGGCCGCCCCGCGCGTCAGACCGCTCAGGAGCCGATCCGCAGCGGTTGCAGGCCGGTGTTGGTGACGGTCACTTACCGGGCACGACCTGGATGGTCTTCGAGGTCGTGATCGGCGCGAGCGAGCTGTCGTCGGTGTAGGCGCGCATCGAGTCGTTCGTCACCGTTACGGTCACCGAGCCAGGGTTCAGCGCGGTGAGCGTCCGGGTCTGCGGGTCGAGGATCGCAACCCTGCCCTTGCGGAGGGCCGTGTCGATGGCATCCTTCCCGCTGCCGATCGCCAGGTTGGACGAGCCGCTCCAGTCGACCGACATCGGGTACCGCAGCGGCACCACACGCGTGCCCGTCGACACGCCCGCCGGCTGCACGATGCTGCCCGAGAGCTGCGCCGTCTCGCTCACCTCAAGCGAGTCCGGGGTGTTGAGCGTGATGGACTGCGCGAAGGCGCGCACCTCGGCCTCGAGCCACTGCTTGTCCGCGTCCCGCCGCGAGTCGACAGACCAGTCGACCCACCCGGTGAAACCGCCGCGGTCCGGCGTGCCGTACGGGTCCTTGCCCGACGACGGCAGCACCATGTACTGCACGCCTTCGAGGCGGTGGACGTCGGCGATCTGGGCGTGGGATCCGACCATCGCGGTGCCCTTGCCCGTGGAGTCACGGAAGTCCGTGAGCATGTTCTCGATGAGCGCGACCTCGTCGCGGTCGCCGAGCTGACTGGAATTCGCCTCGGCGGGGTCGTCCACCGGGTGGTGGGCGAACACCAGGACGTTGTGCACCGACAGGTCCTTCTCGGCGTCCTCGAGCGCCTTCTGCAGCATCGGGAGCTGGTCCCACGCCGTCGAGCGCAGTGACCCGAGCGAGCTGGCGAGCAGGATGAATCGCGTGCCCTTGTGGTCGAACGTCCGGTACGGCTGGCCGAACTCGTTGGTGAAGTTCGTCAAGTCGGACTGGACGTTGTTGAGGCCGTAGGACTCGTGGTTGCCCGGCACGTAGTAGCACGGGATCGAGCCGGCGTTCGGGTTCGGCGTGCTGTCTTCCGACGGCTCCTGGCCGACCGGGATGAGGTCGCACCCGGCATCGGTGAGCACCTGGCGGGCAAGCGTGAGGTCCTGCGGCAGGCCCCGGTCGGTGATGTCACCGTTGAGGACGATCAGGTCCGGCTCGGTCTTGCGGATCCGCTTGATGGCGGCCGTCGCGACCTGGGTCAGTGCCGGGTTGTCGGCCGTGAACTGCACGTCCGACAGCGTGGCGAACTGCCACGTGCCGGGGCCCTCGGGCAGCGAGCCGTCGTCGGAGATGAGCGGGTCGGGCCGCAGGTCGGGCTGGGCAGGCAAGTCGATCGACGTCGGGACGTCGGCCTCGATGCGGTCCAGGACGAACGTGCCCGCCTTCTGCTGGGCGACGCTCGTGTTGATGCCCTGGAAGCCCGAGATCGAGATCGGGAACGCCGTGTTCGCCGGCAGCGTGAACGATGCGTACTGCCAGTCGTTGCTCGCGGTCAGGGCGGTGCCGTAGACACCGGTGCTCTTGCCGGTCGCGTCGTAGTAGGCCATGTAGGTCAGGCCGCTCGGCACGTTGATGCTCGACTTGATCCGCATCCGCAGGCGCAGCGGCTGGCCGGGCACAGGGACGCGCCGGGCCGCCGATGTCGCCACGATGCCCACGTTGCGCATCGCGTTGAAGTCGATCCGCAGACCGTCGGGGTCCACCGAGAACGTCGTGGCCGCGGTGCTGTTGTTGCGCCAGCGGGCGAGCACGTCGTCGTCGAAGTCGTAGACCGTCTTGGTCTCAACGCCGACCGTGATCGGGAGCTGGACCGACTTGCCGCCGACCGAGACCGTGAGGATCGTGCCCGCGGCGGTGAGCGGGGTGATCTTCAGCTTGCCGTCCACGGGCTGGATGTCGACGACGTTGTGGTCGTAGTCGAGCGCGAGGTCCTGCGGGTCGATCGGGGCCGTGTAGCCCTGGTCGTCGCGGCCCGTCACGGAGACGGTGACCGCGTGGGCGGGCGTCGCCTCGGCGATCGACAGGCGCTGGGACGACAGCTCGACGCTGCTGACCGGGTCGAGGACGGTGACCTTCTCGGGCTGCGCCACCTCGGGACCCACCCGCGCGTCGACTGTGATCCGGCCGTTCGGCTTGGCCGGGGCCACGAGTGTCCCGCCTTCGATGGACGCTCCGTGAGCGGACCACCGTACGGACTTCGGGTCGACGCTCACCGGCGTCTGGTGGTTGTCGATGCCCTCCGCGACGAGCGTAAGGTGCAGCCCCGGGAAGACCTTCAGGTCGCCATCGGCCGACGCCGCACCCGGCGCGGGCTTGATGAGGAGCTGGTGCAGCTTGCCGTCGCCCTTCGCGACGAACACCCCCACGCCGTTCGGGTCGTTGCGCTCGCGGCCGTCGGACGGGACGTTGCGGACGGTCGCGTCGTCCTGGCCGAGCGCGCGGGCGACCATCGTGGTCGAGCCGCCCCCGTCGAGGTTGACCGCGGTCTGCACGCCCATCGCGACGAGGTCACGCGCCTCCTTGTCGATCCCGACGCCGCCCTTGCCGGTGCCGCCCGGGCCGTCCCAGGTGGCGAGCACGAGCGTGCGACCGCCGTCCTTGAAGCCGAGCGCGGTGCGCGGGGCGATCGAGGGGTCGAGGCCGCCGACGACCTGGCCGCCGGTGACGATGGTGCCGCCGTGGCCGAGCGCGAACTTCATCGTCTTTGCGACGTCGTCGGCGAGCGCGTAGCTGAGCGTCACCGGGTTGCCGGGCTGCAGCGCGCGGATCGCGGTCGCCGCGGCGCCGCGCCCGACGAGCACGAAGCCGTCGTCCGGGATCGTCCCCGAGCCCGCGGGACCATTCGGCGTGACCGACACGACCGAGCCGTTCTGGACCAGCACCTCGGCGATCTGGTCGTTGGCCACGCCCGTCAGGCCGCGGTTGCGGCTGTAGTCGCCCCACGCGGACGTGAACGCGATCAGGCCGTCCGCAGGGACCCCACCGCCGTTCGCGGCGTTGACAGACAGGACCGTGTGGTCCGCGCCCGCGAAGTTCGCGGCCGCGTTGACCATGAGGTTCACGAGCTGGGCGATGCCGTCATTGCTGACGCCGACGTGCTGGCGGCCGCCGATGTCGGCGGTCTTGATGAGCTGCCCGTCCTGGACCTCGCCACCGAGCGCCGCGTTGGAGTTGCCGATGTCGAAGAACTCGCCATTGACGCCCGCGACGGCGCCGGCCTTGTTGGCGGCCACGCTGAGCGGCCCGCCGGACGCGACCGGTCCAGCGGTCAGCAGGTCGGTGCTGACCGCTCTGTTGGACAGGTCCACGGTGAGGAACTGTGCGTCGTACCAGCCCTTCTGGTCGAGCGCCTTCACGTGCTGTAAGTTGATTCCCGGACCGATCTTCTCGGCCGTGTTGATCAAGGGGATTCCGCCGGTGACCGGCGCGGGCTGACTGCCGTCCGCGTACGCGGCGGCAGGTGCGACCGCCAGCGTGGTCGCTGCGGCGAGCGCCACCAGCAGTAGCTTCGTACGTGGATGGTTCAAGACCATCGATTTCATTGGTACCTCGGGTCAAGTGATGACACGGGGGCAACGCCCCCGCTGCGCCCAGTTCGATCAAGGGCACAAGCACCTGATTAAAGAGATCACCCAAGAAGCCCTGGTGACGCCACTACGAGCATGCAATGAACCCTGGCGGAAGAGGCGTCGGTTGCATCCCGCTGGAGATGACCGCTCGCAACACATGATCGGCGGCGCGCAGCAGGCTCCGGATCGCCGGTCGGATCAGCGTGATGGTGTCCTGCGTGGCCACATCGCGGTGTTCTGGATGCGCATGTACGGGCGGACCATCGTGCCCAAGGGGGAAGCTCGGTTCCTCGCTCAGGTTTGACAACCTTCGTCTTGAAGACTGCGCGTGCGAAAATTCATCCGTGCAGGTCAAGCCACATGTTGCGATGAGCCTGCGATGTCGCAGACGATATCGCAGCGGCTCCAGTACCTTGCGAATGATCAAATGCGCAACGCGAACGGACGAATGCGAAGCTCGCAACCTCTAGGCCCGCTTGCCCACTTCGCGCCACTCCCCTACACCGATATGGCGCGCACCGGAAGTGGAGGCGGACCCGGCAGCCCGGGTTCCGCGTCCCACCCGGGTTGCTATATAGGACAGGCGTTCAGCCAGCAACTGGGGATCATGCGGCGGTGCCGGCCAAGGACGCGCGGCGACGACCGGGACAGGGTTGGCCGGGCAGCAACCTTCCGCTGCCTGCAGCAGCCGACTCGGCCCGCCAACTCAGGCCCAGCCGAGCAGATGTCGTGGCCGTGCTCCCGTTTGCTCCCCGCCCAAACGCGCTCCCGACGGGAGCAAACGACAATCCCCAACCGCTCCGAATGGGCGTCAACCGACCTCAACGTTCTGTCCCGACCTGCGGCTTCTGGAGAAACTGCAGGTCAGGCCATGATCGGAACTACACTGACACGGAAGAGGTCATTGGTCCGAGCCAAGTAACGTCCACCCGAGAAATCCCAGGTCAACGGGGGCTGGGGATTTGTGTCTCCCAGATCGCCGGTCTGGAAATCCGCAATGCACCACTCCGCCATGATCGAGACCGCTACCCGAATCGGTAGTAGTCACCGGTAGCGGTCGTGGGAGCAGTGCAGAACCATGGTAGACCTGGCTCGTCCGCGGGTTAGTGGCTGATCATCCGTGCGGTGCGCGAGCGGATATGTTTCTTGCGGAGTCGGCTGGCCAGCGCCGGGTCTGGGATGCTGTCGCTGGTCCGCACGTTCGAGCACGGTCAGGCCGCTGTACCCGGCGGCCAGGATCGCGTCTGAATCCGCCCGCCACAAGCCGCAAAGTAACCGGCGATATTAGGCGCAGGCGGCGACTCTACGGCGTAGCCATGACGGGGCAGCATGATCGAATAGCCGGCCGGGGGTCAGCACCGGGCCCGTAATCGACGGGAATAAATGGGAAATAACCGGCATTTGGCCTCGTGATCACGATCACGTCGGCGATCTTTCCGGTGATCACAGGCCGGAGGGAAGATCGGATAGCAGCCCGCTGACCAGCGGAAACACCGAACTACTGATCCTTAGGGAGCATGCGGAAATAAATCCGTTGTCTCGTGATCGGTGATCTAATCGTGTGGTGAAGCTCCGTACGATGGCCGCCGATGAGCGTGAACGCTTGGAGAGCGGGCTGACCCGCCGCTGGCTCG
>NZ_JBDPLV010000154.1:0-6129 GCF_039871605.1 Acrocarpospora sp. B8E8
GGCGGGGCGGAGCCCCGAGGTAGATCAAAGGGCTGGGTGGGAGAACACGGCAACCACAACCCCGCCCGTCAGGGCAACACGCGCACGCGTGAGCGGCCCGCCCGGCAGGGCAACAAGGGTGGGTGGGTGGGAGAACCCCCGCATCAGCCCCCAGACCGCTTCGGGCAATCCTTGACCGTTGGTCGTATGCCTGCCGAGCCGGACAGGTGGACGATTTCAGGTACTCTCAGGTTGCAAGAGCCCCTGATAGCTATTGCGTCAGGGGCTTGGCTTTTGTGCGTGGGAGTTTGAACATGCCGGCTGTCGTTCTCGTGGGTGCCCAGTGGGGCGATGAGGGCAAGGGGAAGGCCACCGACCTCCTGGGGGGTGAGGTCGACTATGTGGTTCGCTACCAGGGGGGCAACAACGCGGGGCATACGGTCGTCATCGGCGATCAGAAATACGCGCTGCACCTGCTCCCGACGGGAGTGCTCTCGCCCGAGGTGATCCCGGTGATCGGGAACGGTGTCGTGATCGACCCGGGCGTGCTGCTCGGCGAGATCGACGGGCTGGCGCAGCGGGGGATCAACTGCGATCGCCTGCTGATCTCGGCCAGCGCGCACCTGATCATGCCCCACCACAAGGCGCTGGACAAGGTCACCGAGCGCTACCTGGGCAAGGCGAAGATCGGGACCACCGGCCGGGGCATCGGCCCCGCCTACAGCGACAAGATCAACCGGATGGGGATCCGGGTGCAGGACCTGCTCGACCCGGGCATCCTGCAGAAGAAGATCGAGGGCGCGCTGCACGACAAGAACCAGATCCTCACCAAGATCTACAACCGCCGCGGGCTGGATCCGGCGGCGGTGCTGGATGAGTATCTCGGCTACGCGGAGCGGCTGCGCCCGCACATCGCCGACACCTCGCTGGTGCTCTGCAAGGCCCTCGACGAGGGCAAGTTCGTGCTCCTCGAAGGCGGCCAGGGCACGCTCCTGGACATCGACCACGGCACCTACCCGTTCGTCACGTCCAGCTCGCCCACCAGCGGCGGCGCCTGCGCGGGTTCGGGCATCCCGCCGACCCGGCTGACCCGGGTGATCGGCATCCTGAAGGCGTACACCACGCGGGTGGGCTCGGGCCCGTTCCCGACCGAACTCCTCGACGACCAGGGCGAGTGGCTCCGCAAGACCGGCCACGAGTATGGCACCACCACCGGCCGCAACCGCCGCTGCGGCTGGTTCGACGCCGTCATCGCCCGCTACGCCACCCGCATCAACGGCGTCACCGACTTCTTCCTCACCAAGCTGGACGTGCTCTCCGGCCTGGAGCGCATCCCGGTCTGCGTCGGCTACGACGTGGACGGCACCCGCCACGACGAGATCCCGACCACCCAGACCGAGTTCCACCACGCCAAGCCCGTCTACGAGGAGTTCCCCGGCTGGCAGGAGGACATCTCCAGCGCCAAGACCTTCGACGACCTCCCGCCGAACGCCCAGTCGTACGTGCGGGCACTGGAGGAGATGAGCGGCGCCCCCATCTCCGCGATCGGCGTCGGCCCGGGCCGCGACCAGACCCTCCAGCTCAGATCCCTGGTCTGACCCGGGAGAAGGTCCACGACCCGCCGAGCCATGTCGGCGGGTCCATGGGCGCGCCGGAGGGCATGGGGTCCGCGGCGGCGTGAGGTTGACCAGGTAGGGTTCGCGAATGTGTACGGACATGTTGAGTTGCATGGCCATCGGGGCGCGCGGGGATTGCGCCCGGAAAACACGTTGCCAGGGCTGGCGTTCGCGCTGGAGCTCGGCGTCGACGCGCTGGAGTTCGACGTCACGCTGACGGCCGACCGCCAGCTCATCCTCAGCCACGACCTGACGATCTCGGCCCTGACCAGCGCGGACACCACCGCGTTCACGCCAGGGGACGCGATGTTCCCCTACGTCGGCAAACCCGTCAAAAGCCTCACGCAGTATCAGATCCGAACCTTAGACGCTGGCGTCCGGCGGCCGAAGAAGGCCAACGATCCCTTCGCGGCCACCCAGGTCCCGATCCCCGACACCCGGATGCCCACCCTCGGCGCGGTGCTCGGTCTGGTCGGCGCGTACGGCGCGGACCAGGTCCGGCTGCACGTGGAGCTGAAATCCGACCCCACCCGCCCGGACCTCTCCCCGGACCACCAGTTGTTCACCGACCTGGTCCTCGCGGAGCTGGATCGCCACAATCGCGTCCAGACCTCGGCGATCCTCAGCTTCGACTGGCGCATCCTGCAAGCCGCCCGCGACGCGGTCCCACACCGCTTCGCGCTGATCGAAGCCGACACCATCGACCCCGCCTGGCTCGCGGGCTTCGAGGTCCGTGACGTCGCCGACGACGTCCCCGCCGCCGCCGAAGCCGTCGGCGCGACCGCCCTCTCGCCCGACCGCGTGCTGATCGACCTGCCGCTGATGACCAGCGCCGCCCTGCGGGGCCTGCCGGTCGTGGCCTGGACGGTCAACGACCCCGACGAGGCCGCGAGCCTCATCGACCTCGGCGTCGCCGGGATCGTCACCGACTATCCGGACCGCATGCGCGAGCTGTGGACGGGCCGGGGCATGCGGCTGCCTGCCCCGATCCGTCCCCTTCGGCACGCTGCCATGACCTGACTCAGCACACCACCATGGCGGCACACCCCTTCGCGCCATCACCACTCCCAGGTAGCCCTGGGCCGCGTTCCATGGTCAAGAACGTCAGGACAGCGCGTCGAATCCCGCGCGGAGGTGGGCCAGCCGGTGGGCGAGGTCGGACAGGGGGCCGGTGAGGGAGCTGTCGCCGGTCTTGCGGGCGGCTTCTCGTACCCGGGTGAGTTCGTTTTCCGCCGCGGTGAGGCGGCGGGAGAGTTCGGGCAGGACCGAGGGCTGGTCGGCGTTGCCGTTGGGGAGTTCGGCGGCCAGGCGTTCGCGCAGCAGGGCGGCCTGCTCGGTGAGGCGCTGGGTCATGTTGTAGAGCTCGACGAAGACCGCGACCTTGGCCCGGAGCACCCACGGGTCGAACGGTTTGGTCAGGTAGTCCACCGCGCCGGCCGCGTAGCCGCGGAAGGCGTAGTCGGGCGCGCTGTCGACGACCGTCAGGAAGATGATCGGGATGTTGCGGGTGCGCTCCCGGCGCTTGATGTGGGCGGCCGTCTCGAAGCCATCCATGCCGGGCATGCGCACGTCCAGCAGGATCAGCGCGAACTCGGTGCCGAGCAGCGCCTTCAGCGCCTCCTCGCCGGAGCGGGCCCGGACCGGGACCAGATCCAGCGAGCTGAGGATCGCCTCCAGCGCGATCAGGTTCTCCTCCCGGTCGTCGACCATGAGGATCTTCGCGCGGTCGGGCATCAGCTTCCCTCCGCCGTGGTCCCGCGCAGCAGCCAGCCGCGCAGCCGTTCGAGCAGCCGATCCACGTCCACCGGCTTGGGCACGTAGTCGGACGCCCCGGAGGCGATGCTCTTCTCCCGATCGCCGCGCATCACCTTGGCGGTCAGCGCGATGATCGGCAGGTCGGCGAATTGCGGCATGCGGCGGATGGCCGAGGTGGTGGCCCAGCCGTCCATCTCCGGCATCATGATGTCCATCAGGACCAGGGCCACGTCCTCGTTGCGTTCGAGCTGTTCGATGCCCTCGCGGCCGTTCTCGCCGTACACGACGATGGAGCCGTGCCGTTCCAGGACGCTGGTCAGCGCGAACACGTTGCGGATGTCGTCGTCCACTATAAGGATCTTGGCGCCGGTGAGCGGGTCCTCGCCTTGCCAGTCGCGGCCGGAGGCGAGGTCGATCTCGGTGACCCGGCGGGGTTCCGGCAGGTCGGTCGGGAGCGGGATGTCCGGCAGCACGTCGTCGCTGTCGGCCTGGTAGTCGGCCAGGAGCATGCGGTCCCGGCGTTCCGCGGCGTAGGAGGCGATGGTGGCGGCGCCGCCGTCCCTGGCGGCCAGCGGTCCCGCGTACGACAAGGGGAGGTAGAGGGTGAACGTGCTGCCCTCGCCGGGGACGCTGTCGACGTGGATCTCGCCGCCGAGCAGGCGGGCTATCTCCCGGCAGATCGAGAGGCCAAGGCCGGTGCCGCCGTACTTCCTGCTGGTGGTGCCGTCGGCCTGGCGGAACGCTTCGAAGATCACTTCGAGCTTGTCGGGGGCGATGCCGATGCCGGTGTCGACCACCGCGAACGCGAGGATCTTGTCGGAGCTGCGGAGCGTCTCGTCCACATAATCCACCGTGTCGGGCGCGTGTGACACCTGCAGGCGGACCTCGCCCTTCGGGGTGAACTTGACCGCGTTGGAGAGCAGGTTGCGCAGCACCTGCTGCATGCGCTGCTCGTCGGTGCGCAGCTCGTTCGGCACGCTCGGGTCGACCTCGACGGTGAAGGACAGGCCCTTGTCCTGGGCCAGCGGCGCGAACGTGGCCTCCATGTAGTCCACCAGCGTGGGCAGCGACAGCTGCTGCGGGTGGATGTCCATCCGGCCGGCCTCCACCTTGGACAGGTCGAGGATGTCGTTGATCAGCTGGAGTAGCGCGGAGCCCGCGCCGTGGATGGTGCGGGCGAACTCCACCTGCTGCGGGGTCAGGTTGCCCTCGGCGTTCTCGGTGAGCAGCTTGGCCAGCACCAGCAGGCTGTTCAGCGGGGTGCGCAGCTCGTGTGACATGTTGGCGAGGAACTCGGACTTGTAGCGGCTGGAGACGGCCAGCTGCTCGGCCCGCTCCTCCAGGGTCCGCCTGGCCTGCTCGATCTGGAAGTTCTGGATCTCGATGGCCCGGTTCTGCTTGGCCAGCAGCGCCGCCTTGTCCTCCAGCTCGGCGTTGGACCTGCGCAGCTCCTCCTGCTGGCGCTGCAGCTCGTCCGAGCGCTCCTGCAGCTCGGTGGCCAGCCGCTGCGACTCCTTCAGCAGATCCTCGGTACGCGAGTTGGCGATGATCGTGTTTATGGTGACCCCGATGGTCTCCACCAGCTGCGCCAGGAAGTCCAGGTGGATCTCGCTGAAGTGGGTGAAGGAGGCCATCTCCAGCACGCCGAGCACCTGGTTCTCGAACAGGATGGGCAAGACCACGATCTGGGCGGGGTTGGCCTTGCTGAGGCCGGTCTCGATGGTGATGTAGTCGGCGGGCACGTTCTCCAGGATGATCTGCTGGGTCTCCAGCGCGGCCTGGCCGACGATGCCCTCGCCGAGCGCGAATCGCTGCCGGGGGGCGGAGCCGGGCTGGATGCCGTACCCGGCGATCAGGGTGAGCTCGCCGTCGACCACCAGATAGCAGGCGCCGTGGCTGGCCGAGACCAGCGGGGTCAGCTCGCTCATGATCAGGCGGGTCACCTCGATCAGGTCGCGGTGGCCCTGCATGAGGCGGGAGATGCGGGCCAGGTTGGACTTGAGCCAGTCCTGGTCCTGGTTGGTGTTGGTGGTGTCCACCAGGGTGGACACCATCGTGTTGATGTTGTCCTTGAGCTGGGCGATCTCGCCGGGCGCGTCCACGGTGATGGAGCGGGTCAGGTCGCCGCGGGCGACCGCGCTGGTCACCTCGGCGATGGCGCGCACCTGGGTGGTGAGGTTGCCGGCCAGCTCGTTGACGCTCTCGGTGAGGCGCTTCCAGGTGCCTTCGACGCCTTCCACCCGGGCCTGGCCGCCCAGCTGGCCTTCCGAGCCGACCTCGCGGGCGACGCGAGTGACTTCGGAGGCGAAGGAGGAGAGCTGGTCGACCATGGTGTTGATGGTGGTCTTGAGGACCAGGATCTCGCCCTGGGCGTCCACGTCGATCTTGCGGGTGAGGTCGCCGTTGGCGACCGCCGTGGTCACCTCGCCGATGTTGCGGACCTGGTAGGTCAGGTTGGTGGCCATCGAGTTGACGTTGTCGGTGAGGTCCTTCCACACGCCGGACACGCCGGGCACCCGGGCTTGGCCGCCGAGGCGGCCTTCGGTGCCGACCTCGCGGGCGACCCGGGTGACCTCGTCGGCGAACGCGGACAGCTGGTCCACCATCGTGTTCATGGTGTCCTTCAGCTGGAGGATCTCGCCCTGCGCGTCGACGGTGATCTTCTTGGACAGGTTGCCCTGGGCGACGGCGGTGGAGACGGCGGCGATCTGGCGGACCTGGGAGGTCAGGTTGTTGGCCATGAAGTTGACGTTGTCGGTGAGGTCCTTCCAGACCCCCG
>NZ_JBDPLV010000155.1:0-5909 GCF_039871605.1 Acrocarpospora sp. B8E8
CTCCCACCCACCCTCCGGTTCCCTCCAGGCTCCGCCCACCCCCGCCCTCGCCGTGGCCACGGTGGTTCTCCCACCCACCCTCCGGTCCCCTCCAGGCTCCGCCCGGTCCTGCCGTCGCAATGGCTTCCCACACAGCCATCGGATTCCGCTCGCGACCCCTCGCAACGCCCGGCAGTCCCCACGTGGACGTGCCTGATGCAGGTCAGTCGTCGCCGTGAAGCGGCACGCGTACGACAGTCCGCGCGTAAACGTGCCTGATGACTCCTTGGTGAGGAGCACCCTCTGACAGGAGTTGTTTGGATATTTCGTTTCTTCTGTGGGTTTGGGGGGTGAAGGGTAGCTTGGGCGGTTGGTGAGGCGATCTTTGAGGGGGTCGGGTGGCGAGGGCTACGCTTCGGGAGCGGGTTCGGTACTGGTTTGACAACACCATGTCCAAAGGGACGGCGGCGCTGATCGGGTGGTTGGCGCTGGTTTCGGCGGTGTTGATTCTGGTGGTGAGCGGGTTCGCGTTGTGGCTTACTCCGGCGGAGGTCAAGGACGGCCTGCCGGGGGCCATGTGGGCGGCGCTGATGCGGACGCTCAGCCCGGGGAAGATCGCTAGTGACGGTGGGACCGCGCCCTACCTGGCGCTGATGCTGGTCGCCTCGCTTGGCGGGATCTTCATCGTGAGCATCCTGGTCAGCCTGCTGTCCACGGGGCTGAAGGAGAAGATCGAGGACCTGCGGAAGGGCAGATCGAGGATCATCGAGGCGGGTCACACCGTCATCCTCGGCTGGTCGGACCAGATTTTCACGATCGTCGGCGAACTCGTGAAGGCCAACGCCAGCCAGCGCGGATCGATCATCGCGATTCTCGCGGATCGCGACAAGCTCACGATGGAGGACGAGATCCGCTCCCGCCTCGGCGACACCGGCAGGACGCGCCTGGTGTGCCGGACCGGGCGGCCCACCGAACCGGCCGACCTGGCGTTGATGAACCTGCAGGACGCCAGTTCGGTGGTCGTGCTCTCACCCCAGGGCGAGGACCCGGACGCGCACGTGATCAGAACTCTGCTCGCGCTGGCCAAACGCTCGGGCGCGCATCCGCCGACGGTGGCCGCGATCGCGGACTCCGCCAACATGGCGGCGGCCAGGCTCGCGGGCGGCCCGAAAGTCCACCTGGTCGACTCCGACGACACCGCCGCCCGGCTGATCGTGCAATCCTCCCGCCAGTCGGGAATGTCGGTCGTCTGCATGGACCTGCTCAACTTCGACGACGGCGAGATCTACCTGCGCGCCGACCCCTCCCTGGCCACTCGTACGTACGGCGAGAGCTTGGCCGCATTCAAAGGCGCCACCGTCATCGGCCTGCGGAAGAGCGGGACGGTCACCCTCAACCCGCCGATGGACACCCCGATCGGCACCGCGGACGAGATCATCGTCATCGCCCAGGACGATTCGATGATCAGGCTGGCGGGCAGCGGCGCCAAGGTGGACGCGACCGCCATCGTGACCGCCGAGCGCGCCGAGTCCCAGCCGGAACGCACCCTGATCCTGGGCTGGAACAGCCGCGCCCGCAAGATCGTCCGCTACCTGGACGGCTACGTGGCCCCCGGCTCGGTCCTCGACATCGCCGCCGACCATCCGGACGCGGGCGCCGACCTGCCCGGCCTCCGCCATCTCACGGTCAACGCCAAAGACTGCGACACCACCGACCGGTACGCGCTGGAGTCCCTCAGCATCGGCCTCTACCAGCACGTGATCGTCCTGTCCGACGACCGGTACGCCGCCCACCACGCCGACACCCGCACCCTGATGACCCTGCTCCAGCTCCGCGACATGCAGACCGCCCTGGGCGAGCGATACTCGATCGTCAGCGAGATGCACGAGGAGAGCAACCGCGCCCTGGCCGAGGTCACCGAGGCCGACGACATCGTCATCAGCGACACCGTGATCGGCCTCCTGCTGGCTCAGCTCGCCGAGAACCAGCACCTGGCCGACGTCTTCGGCTACCTCTTCGACTCGCGCGGCTCGGAGATCTACCCGAGACCCGCCGGCGACTACCTCAAACCAGGCGTCCCCGTCGGCTTCGCCACAGTGATCGAATCCGCCCGCCGCCGAGGCGAAACCGCCATCGGCTACCGCCTCGCCTCCGGCGTCAACCACCCACCCCACTTCGGCGTAACCCTAAATCCCGATAAATCCCAATCGATCACCCTCGGCCCCCACGACTCCGTCATCGTCCTAGCGGAACGCTGACGGTCCCGCTCCGTCCCGGAACCCATCAGCCCCACGAATGAGCACAGCTAGAACCGCGGTAACCACAAAACGTTCGCCGGATTGAGCTGCGCCGATAGGAATCTCTGGACCGGGTTCGCTCACCTGTCGGGGTTGGATGGGCCGCGGCGTGGTGGTGGCTGGGGAGTCGGGGGGCGCGGGCGCGGAGGGGGGGCGGGCATGGGGATGGCGCCGGATTTGGAGCGGGTGGGGGGTGGGGACTGAGGTTGGGGGCGGGTGGAGTCCTGGTCGCCGAAGATGGCGTTGAGGAGGTTGCCCAGGAGTTCGCCGAGGCCCGTGCCGCTCATCTGCTTGCGTTCCTGGTCTAGGTCCTGGGACATGGTGCCCATGTCCATGCCCCGGTTGAGGCGCTTGGCGAGCATGGACATGACCATGGGCGCGACCATCGTCAGCACCTTGGAGACGGTCCTGGGGTTGATGCCCATGAACTGGGAGATGCCCTGAGCCGCCTGTTCCGTGCCCTGGTCGCCGAGGACGTGGCTGAGGATCTTCTGGCCGTCGTTGGCGTCGGCGAGGGCGGTGACGTTGGTGAAGGGGTCGCTGTCGGTGTGCTGGTCCAGGGCGGAGCGCAGGGATTGCGCGCCACGCGCGTGTTCGGTCTGGTGGGCCATGCCGCCCACGATGGTGCCGAGCGAAGCCTGGACAGCGCCCTTCGCGGATTCGGTGTCGGTCCCGATCATGACCGCGATCTGCTGAATGCCCTTGGGTCCCAGCTGGGAGAACAGGTCGTCCTGCATCGACTGGCTCACGGTAACCCCCCGTACGAACGTCGTCTCCGCGAGGCCCTTCCCCGGACTAATTACGCATAACTTCCTAAAAGCCTCAAATCACTCTCCGAGGCCGGCCTGTCGCGCCCGGACCACGGCCTGGGCGCGGTCGGCCACCTGGAGTTTGGCGAACACGTTGGTGAGGTGGTTCTTCACGGTCTTCAGGCTCAGGAACAGGATTCTGGCGATGTCGGCGTTGGACTTGCCGGAGGCCAGCAGGTCGAGGATCTCGCGTTCGCGCTGGGTGAGTTCCGGGAACGGGCCGCTGCCGGGGCCGGTGGCCAGGAAGCGGCGGATGCGGCGGGCCACGGCGGCGCCATACACCGCCTCGCCGCGGGCCACCGCGCGGACGGCGGCGATGAAGTCGGCGCCGCCGGTGCCCTTGAGCACGTAGCCGCGCGCCCCGGCGCGGAGCGCGGCGAACACGGAGGCGTCGTCCTCGCTCATGGTGAGCACCAGGATGCCCAGGTCGGGGCTCCGGTCGATGAGCCTGCGGGTGGCCTCCAGACCGGAGGTGCCGGGCATGACGAGGTCCATCACGACCACGTCGGGGTTGCTCGCGAGCGCCATCTCGATGGCTTCCTCGCCGTCGCCCGCCTCGCCGACGACTTCGGCGCCGCCGACCTGTTCGAGCAGGGCCCGCAGGCCGTGCCGGAACAGCGGGTGGTCGTCCACCAGCAGCACCCTGACCGGGGACTCCGTCATCGGTTCCTCCTCGTTCACAGCGGCAGCACCGCCGCGACCGTGGTCCCGCCGCCCGGCGCGGACCGCCGTTCCAGCATGCCGCCCAGCTCGGCGGCGCGCTCCCGCATGCTCCCCGAGCCGACGCCCTCAACCAGAGGTTCCGGCAGGCCGCGGCCGTCGTCGCGGACCTCCAGGAGCAGCCGGCCCTCGCGGGCCGCCGCGGAGATCTCCACCTTCGCCGCGTCGGCGTGCCGGAGCGCGTTGGCCAGCGCCTCCTGAACGATCCGGTACGCGGCGACCTCCACCGCGGCGGGCAACACCGGCAGCGGCCCCGGCATCGACACCGTGACCACGGGACCGCGGTCCGCGTCCAGCGCCAGATCCTCCAGCGCGCCGCCGAGGCCGAGCTCGTCCAGCGCGGGCGGGCGCAGATCGTGCACGATCCGGCGGACGTCGCCGACCAGCCCGTGGGTCAGTTCCCGGACGTCGGCCAGCGGCTCGCGCAGCGCCACCGGCGCCTTGGCCTCGATCAGATCCAGCCGCACGCCGATCGCGGCGAGCCCGGGGCCGAGACCGTCGTGCAGGTCCCGGCGGAGCCTGCGGCGCTCCTCCTCGCGGGCGATCACCAGGCGTTCCCGCGACGTCTGGACCTCGCGCGTGAGCCGGACGGCGGCGACGGCCAGCGCCAGGTGGCGGGCCAGGTCGTCGAGGACGGCCAGGTCGGCCCGGGACAGCGCCTCCCCCGGTGCTCTCGGAGCGGCGCGCAGCTCGCCCTCACGGCGGCCGCTGGCGTGCAGCGCGAGCCGTACGCCGTCGGAGGGGATCTCCCCCACGACGGACAGGGGGGTGCCGTCGGCGGCGAGGACGGCGACGGCGGGGAGGCGGAGGGTGCGGGCCACGGTGTCGGCGGCGCCGTCGAGCAGGCGGGTGGGGTCGGCGGAGGCCTCCAGCTGGTGGCCGAGGCGGGACAGGGCGGTGGCGGGGTCGCCGCGGTTGCCGAACAGCAGCCTGCCGACAGCGCGCTGGACGGCGTCCCGCACGGGGGCGAAGGCGATCGCCACCACGGCGGTGCCGATCAGGGGTTCCAGGGTGCCGCCGTTGAGGCGCAGCAGCTCGTGGGCGGTGCCGACCACGGCCAGGTAGATCGCCAGCAGCACGCCGGTGACCAGGACGGAGACCACCGTCCTACGGATCAGGATCTCCAGGTCGAACAGGCGGTAGCGGAAGATCGAGATCGCCGTCGCGGCCGGGAGCAGGGGCAGGGTGAAGCCCAGCAGCCACACGCCGATCGGCGAATGGTACGGGAGGAAGGTGTCCGCCAGCACGGCGGCGGTGATGGCGGCGGCGGCCGCGAACACCGGGACCAGTTGCCGTCGCTGCTCGCCGTTGGGCTCGGTGCCCCGGAACCGGACGGCGAGGGCGGCGGCTCCCGCCAGGCCGAGGGCGACCATCACGACCGCGAAGGCGATCGCGGCCTGCGGGGTGGGCACGAAACCGATCGGGTTGGGCTCTTCGTGACCCCAGACCCAGATGCGATCCCGGAAGACCAGGGTGAGCTGGAGCACCGCCATCCCGGCGATCAGCGCGCCCAGAACCGGCCGCCAGCGCGGCGACGGGAGGCGCCCGTCCGGGAGCAGCAGGGGAAGCAGCAGCAACGGGCCGAAGCCGGTGAAGAACACCCAGTTCAAGGACCACGCCGCCAGATCCGCACCCGGCCAGCCGAGCCCGTCCCCATACGCCGCGTAACCCCCGAAGAGCGCCTGGAGCGTCACGCCAGCGCCCCCGACGCAGAACAGCCAGCCCACCGGATGCCGCGGCAGGCGCGCCAGGATCAGCGCTCCGATCAGCGGATACGTCAAGCCGACGACCGCGTCGAGCGCGAGGTAGGTCAGGTCTGCCTCGGGCACGCTCACACTCAACACGACGCCCCCGACAATCCCGAGCGAGCACAGGACCGGGATCGCCCACGGCCACCGGGAAGCGGTACTACGCATTAGGACATCATCGAACATTTCATGACACGAACGAAATGGGCCTAGAGTCCTGGCTCAACCGGGACCTGGTGAAACGGCCAGGGGTGACGCCGATCGGAACAGCCCTCGAAGCGACGGGCAGCCGGTTGGTCCCACCCACCCTCCCTTTGTTTCCCCCGGGCTCCGCCCGGCCCCGCCATCGCCGTGGT
>NZ_JBDPLV010000156.1:0-5705 GCF_039871605.1 Acrocarpospora sp. B8E8
ATCCTCGTCGAGACCGAGCCGGGATTGTTCACCCAGCCGCGCCCATAGCCCGAACGGCGAGCCTCCGACCAGCCGACCTATCCCAATCCCATCGACAAAAGGGGCATCAGCTCGCGGAACGCACTCTGAGGAGGAGGTCGTCGAGGTCGCCCACGAAGCCTTGTTGCGCGACTGGGAACGATTGCGACGCTGGCTCCAGCGAGACGGCGACCTGCGTGAATGGAAGCACGCGACCGGCTTGGCCGACAAAGCATGGCGAGACAACAGCTGTGACCCCAGCTTGCTGATGCGCGGTCCTGTTCTCGCCCGAGCGGAAGAGATGGTCTCTTCCTATCCGGAGGATACCGGCACATTGCGAACGTTCATCGAAGAGAGCCGCAGGTCACAGGAGGTTGAGGAAGAACGTCGCCGTGAACTTGTCGATCGCGCGGAAGCTCTCCGGCTCGCGACCCTGGCCGATCTGGCTGGGCTCTCGTCGGATGGAGGCATTGTGGACAGTCTACTGCTCGGAATCTGCTCACTTCGCCGCATGCCCACGCCCGAAGCCCGACGTGCCTTGCAGAACAGGGTAGGTATTTCCACCATACTCCTCGCACAGTACCTCCATAGCGGCGCCGTGTGGGCGGTGGTGTATGCCCCGGATGGGATGGGGCTGGCTACTGGCGGTGAGGACGGGATGGTGCGGGTGTGGGACCTGGATAGTGGTCAGGAGGCCCGTCGGTTTCGGCACGACGGCGCTGTGAACGCGGTGGTGTATGCCCCGGATGGGATGGGGCTGGCTACTGGCGGTGAGGACGGGATGGTGCGGGTGTGGGACCTGGATAGTGGTCAGGAGATTCGTCGGTTTCGGCACGACGGCGCTGTGTGGGCCGTGGCGTTCGCAGGGGACGGGGTACGGCTGGCTACCGGCAGCGGTGACGGGATGGTGCGGGTGTGGGACCTGGACGGTGGTCACGAGACCCGTCGGTTCCGGCACGACGCTGCTGTGTGGGCGGTGGCGTTCGCAGGGGACGGGGTACGGCTGGCTACCGGGAGTGACGACGATACGGTGCGGGTGTGGGACCTGGACGGTGGTCAGGAGATTCGCCGGTTCAGACACGACGGCGCTGTGTGGGCGGTGGCGTTCGATCCGGATGGGACGCGGCTGGCTACCGGCAGTGACGACCGGACAGCGCGGGTATGGGACCTGGGCAGTGGGCAGGAGAGCCGTCAGTTGCCGGACGACGGGGCAGTGCGGGCGGTGGCGTTCGACCCAGATGGGGCGAGGCTGGCCACAGGCAGCGGTCACGGGCTGGTGCGGGTGTGGGATCTGGATGGTGGTCAGGAGGCTCGGCGGTTCCGGCACGACGGCACCGTGCGGGCGGTGGTTTATGCCCCCGATGGGACGCGGTTGGCCACAGGCAGCCGCGATGGGACGGTGCGGGTGTGGGAACTGGACGGTGGTCAGGCGATCACCCAGTTCCGACATGACGGGCCGGTGCGGGCAGTGGTTTATGCCCCCGATGGGACGCGGTTGGCCACAGGCAGCGGCGATGGGACTGCGCGGGTGTGGGACCTGAGCGGCGGTAAGGAGATTCGCCGATTCTCCGATAATGGGCCGGTGCGGGCGGTGGCGTTTTCCCCCGATGGGACGCTGGCCACAGGCAGCGGTGATGGGACGGTGCGGGTGTGGGATCTGGATAGTGGTCAGGAGATTCGTCGGTTTCGGCACGATGGCACCGTGTGGGCGGTGGCGTTTGCGCCGGACGGGGCTCGGCTGGCCACTGGCGGTGACGACGGGAAGGTGCTGGTCTGGGACCTGAGCGGCGGTCAGGAGATTCATCGGTTTCGGCACGACGGCGCTGCATGGGCGGTGGCGTTTGCCCCCGATGGGACGCTGGCCACAGGCAGCGGTGATGGGACGGTGCGGGTGTGGGATCTGGATAGTGGTCAGGAGATTCGTCGGTTTCGGCACGATGGCACCGTGTGGGCGGTGGCGTTTGCGCCGGACGGGGCTCGGCTGGCCACCGGCAGTTACGACGGGACTGTTCGGGTGTGGGACCTGAGCGGCGGTCAGGAGACCCACCGTTTTCGCCACGGCAACACCGTGTGGGCGGTGGCGTTTGCGCCGGACGGAGCTCGGCTGGCCACCGGCAGTTACGACGGGACTGTTCGGGTATGGGAGGTGGGACTTGAGGCGCTTATCGACCAGGCAAGAGCTCGGTTGACCCGGAATCTAACCAAGGAGGAATGGTTCCATTATATGCCCGGTGAGCCCTATCGAAAGTTCCGTGAAGATCTGCCCTAGCGCTGCTCAGCCCCGACGGGGTCGTCGGCCCAACCGGGGTGTATATGGTGGATTCAGAGAAACTCAATGCTCGGCGCTAACCGATGGGCAGAGCTAACAATTGACCCAACCGGAAGAGACAGAAGGCCCACTTCGCTTGCGCATCCGCACGTAAGTAGTCCTCCGATCAGAGGATCATGATTCAGAATAGCTCCAGCTCGGCGATGCCGTCCGATTCTCCACGCTGATCTTCAAGCTCGTAATACTCGGTCTCTGCTCCGCTTCCGCGAAGGAGATTGCACGCGTGGGGGCGGTACTGGATGGCGAGGCGCAGGAACTTCAGACCCGCGTCGCCGCCTAGTCCAGGGCATACGCATCGGGCGGACATTGGTTCTGGTCGCCACCAAAACGGTCATGACGACCCAACCCGCGCTGGCGAGCAAACGACGAGCAACCGCAAGATCCTCATGACGAGATTGGCCCGAGTCCGACAGACCACCCTACGATGAAACCCCAGGCCGGTGCCACCGGCCTGGGGTTTCCTTCTGTGCCGCCAGAAACTTGACCCCGCACACGCTGGTTAAGAGCCAGCTGCTCTAACCAACTGAGCTGGCGGCGCCGGGCGTGCGCCTCAGGGTGCGTCCGAGAAGATCGCTGCCAGGTCGGTCCAGCGTTCGGCGCGGCAGAGCACCGGGGGGTGTTCGATCGGGGCGGGTAGCGTGACCTCTCGGGCTCCCTGGTGTTCCGTTCCGGTCCACACGTCTACCCAGGCGCCTGCGGGCAGGTAGCCGGTGACCTGGTCGACGCCGGGTTCGGTGACCGGGATCACCAGGAGCGCGTCGCCCAGTTGGTACTGGAGTGGGAAGCGCCAGATCTCCGGGTCGGTGGGGTGGTCGAAGAACAGGCCGCGCATCAGGGGGGCGCCGCCGTGCACTGCGGCTCTCGCCTGTTCGGTGAGGTACTGCACTAGCCGCTCGCGCAGGTGCGCGAACGTGCGGAAGACCGGGATCACCCGGGGGTCGCCGGTGCGTTCGGCGATGTTCCACGGGGTGCGGTCGCCTTTGGGCTGGCGGTGGTGGTTGAACTCGGAGTGGTACTGCATGATCGGCATGAAGCAGGAGGTTCCGGCGGCGCGGAGGTAGAGCTCGCCGTCCGGGATGGGGCCGGAGAAACCCGCGATGTCCCAGCCCCAGTAAACGATGCCGCAGGCTGAGGCGGTGATTCCGGCGGTGATCGAGGAGCGGAAGGCGGTCCAGGTGGAGGCCTCGTCGCCGGCCCAGAAGGCGCCGTGTGCCTGGGAGCCGGTGAAGCCGGAGCGGCTGAACGTCACGGGGGGTTTGCCGCAGGAGCGGAGGAGGTCGCCGAAGGCGCGGGCGTAGTGGACGGGGACGAGGTTGTTGCCGTCTGAGCCGCGGCGGCCGTCGGCGTAGCGGAGGTCGTGGCCCCAGGCGTGTTCGCCGCCGTCGGTTTTGAAGCCGTCGATGTCCAGTTCTGCTACGAGGTAGCGGCGTTTGGCCGTCCACCAGTCGCGGATTTCCTGGGAGCTCAGGTCGGGCATCAGGGCGAGGGGGAACCACCAGCCTCTGTTGCGGTATGGGCGGCCGTCGGCTTCGCGGACGCCGTAGCCCTTCTCGACGAGTTGGCGGGCGTCGATGGCGGCCTGGCCGGTGGGGTGGGGGCGCATCTTCTGCAGGGGGATCTGCCAGAGGACGACCTTGATGTCCCTGGCGTGGAGTTCGTCGATCATGGCTTTGGGGTCGGGCCAGGGGGAGTTGGGCGCGAAGCTGTAGTCGGACCAGGTGTGGGGGTGTTCGGTGGGGGCGTATTGGGCGCCGCGGAACGCGGTGAAGGTGGACTCGTCGCTCCATGCCTCGATCACGAGGGCGCCGACGGGGATGTCCAGGTCGCGGTGCTGGTTCATTTCGGTGAGTACGCGGGCCTGGGTGTTCCACTCGTTGGCGCTGGCCCAGAGGCGGAACACCCACGAGGGGAGTTCTTCGGGCGCGCCGACGTCTTTGACGAACTGGGCGAGGATTTCGGTGGGGGAGCCTTCGTAGGAGCGAAGCGTGAGGTCGCCGCTTGTTTCCGCCTCGACGCGGAGGAGTCCTGGTTCGGAGGCGCCGACGTCGAACCAGACTCGTGCGGAGGTCTGCACGTGCCAACCGTGGCTGCCGTTTGGTCCGATCACGAAAAGGAACGGCATGGGCAGATAGGTGCGGCCCAGTGTTCCTTGGTTCTTGTACTGCTCGAACACCACCGCGTCGAGGGTCCGGCCCCGCTGGTCGACGGCGTCGAAACGCTCTCCAAAGCCGACCACGTGCTCGTCCGGATTTATCGTGATATCGAATCGCACCCGTAGGAGCCCGTCGCCGTCGTGCAGCCACCGGACGCTTCCCGGAACGACCCGATCGGCCCCTTCCAGGTTCCCGCCGCTCTCCCGCCAGCTCGCCGCCGTCACCACAAACCATCGTGAGGTACGGCTTGCGCCGTCGGCTGTCGCCGCCCGGAACCGGTAGGCGTACCGCGATCCGGCCCGCAGCACCGGCGACCGAACCGACCAGCTGCCCGCGGCCGCCGCCCTCGTGGCCTTGGCCTGAGCCGACGCGAGATGCCCGCCATCCCCGGCGCTCGTTCCTTCCGCGGCGGCGCTCGCCTTCTCCATGGGCAACTCGATCGGCGTCCCGTCGGCCACCCACTCGCACACCACGGCATCGACGTTCGCGGCCGCCCGCACCCGCAACTCCACGCTCTCCCCGTCAAGCGGCCGGGCGGGGACTCGCTGATCTTCTGTCTCGGCGTACGGATGCCCTGACCCCATCGGACGATGCCGGATCACGCGACCACTCCCAATTCATCCGCGAGCATCAAATACATCCCATGCGACCACAACAACGGATTGGCCACCGGCCCCCACCGCTCGACCCACTCCTGCCGACGCCCAGGCGCCAGCAACCGATCAGAAACCTGCTCCGGCAACTCCCCGTCAGCATCAGCCTGCGCCGCCATCCACCGCAGACACGCCATAGCCACTCCAGGCCTACCAGCGGCAACATGGTTCAACCCCAGGAACCCGGCGAGCAACACCCACCTTCCACCCCCGTAGAAGGTGTCCTCCAAATACCGATAGACCCCATAACCATCGGCCAGGGACTCCTCAACCGCCGCGACCGTCCCCACGGCTACCGGGTGGTCCGCCGAATAGAGCCCAAAAGGCTCAACACAAGCCAGCAAACTCCCATCAACCGCATCCGACCCCAGCCATTTGGTGAGGTGGGTTCTCCCACCCGCCCAGCCCTTTGTTTCCCCTCGGGCTCCGCCCGCCCCCGTCATCGCCGTGGTGGCCGGACGAATTGGCAGTCGCGGCATCGTGGTTCGGGGGGGGGGGGGGGGGGGGGGGGGGGGGGGGGGGGGGGGGGGGGGGGGGGGGGGGGGGGGGGGG
>NZ_JBDPLV010000157.1:0-5658 GCF_039871605.1 Acrocarpospora sp. B8E8
CCCGTTCGTGGGGGTGGGCGGTGTGGACACGATCCCAGCCGTAGCGCTCTTGCGCCGAAGCGGGTGGAGGGCTGTTGGCCGGGGCGGCGGGAGTGACGCGGCCCCGGTTGGAGCGCTCGTCACCTCGCGCCGAAGCGGGAAGAGCCCGTTGGGGGCGGATGGCGTTGGAGTGGACGGCATGGTGCGAACTCTGGTGGAGGGCTCGTGACGCTCAGTGGGAGGGCGAAGGTGCCATTCGCCGGGGGAGACGGAGGGTTCGCGTTCGATGTCAATCTGTCGATCCTGTTCACCGAGTTGCCCTTGCTGGAGCGGCCGGAGGCGGCGGCGAAAGCGGGGTTCGACGCGATCGAGTTGTGGTGGCCGTTCGACGGGCCGGTGCCGGCGGATCTGGAGCTCGACCGGTTGCGGCGGGCGATCGGCGACGCGGGAGTGCGGCTGGTCGGGCTCAACTTCGACGCCGGCGACATGGCCGCGGGCGAGCGCGGATTGTTGTCCGACCCGCGCACGACGGACCGGTTCCGGGCCAACGTGGAGGTGGCGGCGGGACTGGCCGAGTCGCTGGGCTGCCGGGTGCTGAACGCGCTCTACGGCAACCGTGCCGCTGATGTGCCGGTCGAGGCGCAGCGGGAGGTCGCGCTGGGCAACCTGCTGCTGGCGGCCGAAGCCGCGGCCGGGATCGACGCGGTGGTGGTCGTGGAGGCGCTCAACTCGCATGAGAACCCGCGCTATCCGATCACCTCCTCGGCCGCGGCGTTCGCGGTGATCGACGAGATCGGCGTGCCCAACGTGGCGTTCCTGGCCGACCTCTACCACCTGCACCGGATGGGGGAGGACGTGCTCGCGTTGATCGACGAGAGCGTCTCGCGCTTCGGGCACGTGCAGGTCGCCGACGATCCGGGGCGTGGCCAGCCGGGGTCGGGCGGCATGCCGTACCAGGAGATCTTTGAGCGGCTGGTCTCGGCGGGCTACCGGGGCCATGTCGGTCTTGAGTACCGGCCCACCGGCCCGAGTGCCGACAGTTTCGCCTGGAGGAACGGATGAACATCGGATTCATCGGGCTCGGGATCATGGGGACCCCCATGGCCGCGAACCTGGTCAGAGCGGGTCACACCGTCGTCGGCTACGACGTGAGCGCGCAGCGGCTCGACGAGCTCGTCAGTCACGGCGGGAAGGCGGCGGGCAGCCTGGCCGAGGCGGTCGCGCAGGCGCACGTGGTGATCACCATGCTGCCCGACTCGCCGCAGGTCGAGGAGGTCGTCTTCGG
The DNA here is from genome assembly GCF_039871605.1 of Acrocarpospora sp. B8E8. Classification (NCBI taxonomy): domain Bacteria; kingdom Bacillati; phylum Actinomycetota; class Actinomycetes; order Streptosporangiales; family Streptosporangiaceae; genus Acrocarpospora; species Acrocarpospora sp. B8E8. The sequence goes on from NZ_JBDPLV010000157.1 coordinate 1,265, forward strand.
CAGCGCCGGGCTGCTGGAGTACGGCGCGCCCGGGCTGCTGCACATCGACATGAGCACGATCAGGCCGGAGACCTCCCGGCGGGTGGCCCAGGCCGCGACGGTCAAGGGCATCAGGGCGATCGACGCCCCCGTGAGCGGCGGCGAGCGCGGAGCCGTGGACGGCACGCTCTCGATCATGGTCGGCGGGCGGGCCGAGGACGTCGAATCCGCCCGCGAGGTGCTCGGGGTGCTCGGCACGACGATCGTGCACGTGGGCCCGTCCGGGGCTGGCCAGACCGTGAAGGCCGCCAACCAGCTCGTCGTCGGCGGGATCTACGGGCTGGTCGCCGAGGCGATCGTGCTGCTTGAGGCGTCGGGGGTGGACCCGGCGGCCGGCCTCGACGTGCTCGCGGGCGGGCTCGCCGGGTCCCGCATCCTCGAACTCAAGCGGCACTCCATGATCAAGCGGGAGTTCGCCCCCGGCTTCCGGATCGACCTGCACGACAAGGACATGGGCATCATCATCGCCGCCGCCCGGGAGGCCGGCGTGGCGCTGCCGCTCACTGGAGTCGTGGCCCAGCTCATCGCCGCCGCCCGCGCCCAGGGCCACGGCTCGCTCGACCACTCGGCGCTGCTCAAGGTCATCGAAAGGATCAACGCATGAAGCGGATTCCGTGCATGGAGGCCGTGGTCGCGGTCCTGGAGTCCGAGGGCGTCGACACCGTCTTCGGCATCCCGGGCGCGGCGATACTCCCGCTCTACGCCGCCCTCCAGCACAGCTCGATCCGGCACATCACGGTGCGCCACGAGGAGGGCGGGACGCACGCCGCCGACGGCTGGTCGCGGGTGACCGGAAACGTCGGGGTCTGTATCGGGACATCCGGGCCCGCCGGGACCAACATGATCACCGGGCTCTACACGGCGCTCGCCGACTCGATCCCGATGATCTGCGTCACCGGGCAGGCCGAGCGCGCCAAACTCCATCAGGAGTCCTTCCAGGCGGTCGACATCGTGGAGATCGCCAGGCCTGTGACGAAGTGGGCCGTCCAGCTCAAGGAGCCCGCTCAGGCGCCGTGGGTGTTCCGGGAGGCGTTCCGGATCGCCCGCTCCGGGCGGCCGGGCCCGGTGCTCATCGATCTGCCGGTCGACGTCCAGCGGGGCACCTGCCTCTACGATCCCGAGCTGGACGCGCCGTTCCCGGTGGATGTGCCGGAACCGACGCCCTCGGCCGTGCGGGCGGCGGTGGACATGCTCGCCCGAGCCGAGCGGCCGCTGATCCTGGCCGGGGGTGGAGTGATCATCGCTGACGCGACGGCCGAATTGCGGGCCCTCGCCGAGCATCTTCAGGTGCCGGTCCAGGTCACGCTGATGGGCAAGGGCGCCTTTCCCGAGGATCACCCGTTGTTCGCGGGGATGGCGGGAATCCAGACGCAGACGCGGTGGGGGAACGCGGCGTTCTTGGAGAGCGATCTGGTGCTCGCCGTGGGGGCGCGGTTCGGGGATCGGCACACCGGCGACCTCGATGTGTATCGGAAGGGCCGCTCGTTCATTCACGTGGACATCGAGCCGACCCAGATCGGGCGTGTCTTCGAGCCCGATCTGGGGGTGGTCGGGCATGCTCAGCCGACGCTCGCCGCGATGGCCGCCGAGGCGCGGCACCGGACCAAGCCGCAGCGGGCCGGCCGGTGGGCGCGCCGGGTCGGGGAACTGCGCGACACGATGGCGCGGCGCGACGACTTCGACGATGTCCCGATCAAGCCGCCCCGGGTGTTCCGGGAGATCAACGAGTTCTACGGGCCCGACACGACGTTCGTGACCGCGATCGGGCTCTACCAGATCTGGTCCGGGCAGTTCCAGCGCACCTACCTGCCGCGCCGTTACCTCGTCTGCGGTCAGGCCGGGCCGCTCGGCTGGGAGATCCCGGCCGCGATGGGCGTCAAGTGCGCCTTCCCCGATCGTGAGGTCGTGGCGGTCGTGGGCGACTACTCCTTCCAGTTCCTGATGGAGGAGATCGCGGTGGCCGCGCAGTACCGGATCCCGTTCGTGATCGTGATGATCAATAACGAGTATCTCGGGCTGATCAGGCAGGCGGAGATTCCGTATGACATGAACTTCGCCGTCGACCTGCACTATGGCGAGGGCGGAATCGATCACGTCAAGGTCATGGAGGCGTTCGGCTGCCCGGCCCGCCGTGTCGAGTCCCCCGGCGATCTCGAAGGCGCCCTGGCCTGGGCGAGCGTCGAGTCCGCTCGGGAGCAGCTCCCCGTCCTCGTCGAGGTCATGGTTGAACGTGAGGCCAACGCGGCCATGGGCCGCTCCCTCGACGCCATCAAGGAGTTTGAGCCCTTACCCCGCCTCGCCCACGCCGTCGACTGGTCCGACTGAACGTCAACGCCCCCGGCCGACGGAGGCGAGCTCCGGCCTGGAGGTCGGCGAATCGGTGGGCCTGGCCCAGCTGTTCGCGTCGATCCCGGGCACCGACGAGCTCGGCCCCGCGCTTCAAGAAGTTCGACAAGTCGCCCCACCCGGGGAGATGGGGTGGGGGACCAGCTGTAGCTCTCCCTCTCCCGCTTACCCCGAACCCCTCCGAAGCGGGAGAGATCGTCTGCTCAGGGTGGAAAACCGCTCCGGCGACTTCGACCAGCCTCTCCGATCGACCAGCCTCTCCGATCGACCTTCCGTCCGATCGACCTTCCGTCCATGGTGACGGTTCGCCGCATATCCGTAGGAAAGGAAGACCTGATGCCGCTCGTTCTCAAGCCGGGTATGTCCTGGCAGGACGCGTACAGCCGGTGTTGCGCGGAGGCGCCGGAGGCGTTTCACGATGACCGGGTGCTCAACCACTGGGGCGGGATCTGGCAGCGTGACGGGAGGCCGGTGCCGGGGGTCACGCCGGTGGACGGGACGACGATCGCGGGGCCGCCCCGGCTGGATCGGTCGGCGGCGGTGCGGGCCGTGCGGGCCGCGTTCGACGACCATCGGCAGTGGCGGCACATGCCGCTCGCCGAGCGGCAGGCGCGGGTCACCGCGGCGCTGGACTCGATGACCGCGCATCGGGAGCTGCTGGCCCTGCTGCTGGTGTGGGAGATCGGCAAGCCGTGGCGGCTCGCGCTCGCCGACGTGGATCGCTGTATCGAGGGCGTGCGGTGGTATGTCGAGGAGATCGAGCGCATGCTCGCCGGGCGCGTGCCGTTGCCCGGGCCGGTCAGCAACATCGCCAGCTGGAACTATCCGATGAGCGTGCTGATGCACGCCATGCTCGTGCAGGCGCTGGCGGGCAACGCGGCCATCGCGAAGACTCCGACCGACGGCGGGTTGTCCTGTCTCACCCTGGCCTGTGCGCTGGCCGTGCGGGAGGGCGTGCCGTTGACGCTGGTCAGCGGGGGAGGGGCCGAGCTCTCGCCGGCGTTGGTGCGGGGGCAGGAGCTGGGCTGCGTCTCCTTCGTGGGAGGCCGGGACGCGGGTGGGCAGGTTGCCACCTCGCTGGCCGATCTCGGGCGGCGGCACGTGCTGGAGCAGGAGGGCCTCAACTGCTGGGGGGTCTGGGACTTCAGCGATTGGCAGACCCTGTCGCGGCAGATTCGCGCCACCTTCGACTATGCGAAGCAGCGGTGCACCGCGTATCCGCGGTTCGTGGTGCAGCGCTCGTTGTTCCATGAGTTCGTGGCGGCGTATCTGCCCGCGGTGCAGGGGGTGCGGTTCGGGCATCCGCTCGCGGTGGAGTCGCCGGACGATCCGCTGCCCGAGCTCGACTTCGGGCCGCTGATCAACAACGCGAAGGTGAAGGATCTGACCGATCAGATCGACGACGCCATCGCCAAGGGCGGCGTGCCGTTGTTCCGCGGCTCGCTCGACGATGGCCGGTTCCTTCCTGGTCAGGACATATCCGCATACCTTGCGCCGGTGGCGATCCTCACCCCGCCCGGGTCCTCGCCGCTCTTCCACGCCGAACCCTTCGGCCCCGTGGACACGATCGTGCTCGTCGACACCGAGGCCGAACTGCTGGCCGCGATGAACGCCAGCAACGGCGCCCTGGTCGCGACCATCTCCTGCGACGACGCCCGCACCGCCCGCCGTCTCGCCACCGAAGTCCGCGCCTTCAAGGTCGGCCTCAACAAGCCACGCTCCCGCGGCGACCGCGAAGAGCTCTTCGGCGGCCTCGGCGGCTCCTGGCGCGGCGCGTTCGTCGGCGGCGAACTCCTGGTCCGCGCGGTCACCCAGGGCCCCGAGGACGAACGCCTCCCCGGCAACTTCCCCGACTACACGACCATCCCTGACCGCGCCATCGCCTAGCCCCGTTTTCCGCAGGTCTGTGATCGTCACCGGAGCTGCCGTGGATCCACCCCGAGGAGATAGAGGAGATCGAGCTGGGTGGGGGTGGGCTGCGGGATCACCGGTGGCGTGGCGAGGTGGCC
>NZ_JBDPLV010000158.1:0-5201 GCF_039871605.1 Acrocarpospora sp. B8E8
GGGTACGGCTTGCGCTCGGTCACCCGGCCATCCCAGCACATCCGAGCCCACCGACCGGCGGTAACGCTACAAATCCATACGATCACACTGCGACATCACAGGCATATGCTCGCGGAACGCACTCTGAAGGCCTTCGCCCCAGCTGCCACGGGGTGGCGCCGCCCGCTGCACGCGATGACTGACCCTTCACCGCGGCCGGCTTCCGGATCGCTGGTATCAGCGAACCGGAGCCCGCGCCGGGCGCTCTGCTATGAGCTCGCGTTATGAGGACGGTTCGGTGACGACGACCTCACGCAGCTGGGCGGACGGCTGGAATGGAGGACATGCCGTTGCCACGCCCCTTTCGCCGTCGCGCCTTCCGTTCTCTGCCCGTGCCCCCGTTCGTTCCGCCGCCGGCACTTCGGACTCCCCGGGGGCGGCGTGGTGGATCTCCCTGGCCGTGATCCTGGTTGGTGGCGCGGTAGGCGGCACGCTGTGGTGGCTGCTGGCCGATCTGGCAGCCCAAGCACCCCCGGTCTCCGAGCCGGCGGGGCAGCCTGCTGCACCCGGTGGCGGGGCGGCCCGTGGGACACCGGCAGGGTCCGGTGGAGCGTGGAGACGTACAGGGCAGGTCGTCAGGCGCTGGTGATCTGGTGGGTGCGCCAGGTTCGCAGGCCCTCCGTGGTGAGAAAGGCGTCGAAGACCATTTCGGCGGTGCCGATGCGCGGTGCCGCAGCGCCGAGGCAGGACGACACGATCAGGGCCGGGCTCTGACGCCGGAACGCCATGAGCGCCTTCTCGCAACCCGCCGCCACGGTCTGGGGGGCCGCCTCGTAGAGCTGGGCCCCCAGACCGGACAGGGTCACGGCCTCGGGGTCGTGCGCGTTGACGAGGGCCCCGATCCCCCGGCCGAATGCCCGCGCGATCGTCTCGACCGCCCGGCCGCTCGCCGGGTCGCCGCCGGCCGCCTGGGCGATCAGCCGCTCGGCGTGGTCGAGCCGCCGGTCGACCGGGATGTCCTGGTCGAGGTGCCGGATCAGCGCGTTGGCCCCCACGTCGAGGTCCCAGCATCCGCGCGAACCGCAGGCGCACGCCTGGCCGGGGTCGCCCGCCAGGGGCAGGTGGCCGAACTCCCCCGCCATGCCGCGCGCGCCGGTCAGCGGACGTCCTTCGACGACGAGCGCCCCGCCGACGCCGAGGGAGACGTGCAGGTGCAGGCCGACGCCGACGCCGCGCAGAGCGCCCCGCCGCGCCTCGGCGAGTGCCGCGAGGGTGGCATCGTTGCCGAGCCGGACGAGGGGGTGGCCGTCGAGCCGCAGCAGGGAGACCAGGTCGACGTCGTGCCAGCCCAGGTGGACCGCGTCCACGACGCGGCCGTCACGCACACTGGCCGGGACCGAGATGCCGATGCCCACCACCCGTCCGTCGAGCTCGGCCATGCGCCGCCGTAGCGCGCCGGACAGTTCGGCCAGCACGTCGGTGGCGAGCCCGGCGGTGTGGTGGCGGCATTCGAGCATCTCCGACGCGCCGCCGAGCGCGGCGGCCGTGATGGACCAGGAGTCCTCCCGCAGATCGGTGGCGAGCGCGATCGGCCCTCGCGGGTGGGGCCCGACCAGGTGGGTCGGCCGTCCGCGCGCCCGGTCGGCCAGCGGCCGTTCCAGCACCATCTCGGCGGCGGCCAGCTCGCTCATCAGGACGGTCGCGGTGCCCCGGGCCAGCCCGAGCTCGCGGGTGAGCTGGGAGCGGGTGAGTTCTCCGCCGCCGGCGTGCACGGCGCGCAGCAGCCGGGTCAGGTTGTGGAGCCGCAGCTCGGTGCTGGTCGTGGGCGCGTGCACGCCTCCCATTGTGGCAGCCGTCATCCCCTGATTATGCTCTTGCCTAGAACAAAACATTGCCCCCTGTATGGCGAGGTGCTCGTGCGCGACTTCTGTGCAGTGCTGTTCGACCTGGACGGAACACTGGTCGACTCCGACGCCGCGGTAGCCAGGGCTTGGGCAGCCTGGTCGGTCAAACGCGGCGTCGACCTGCAAGTGATCATGAAAGTCTCTCCGGGACGACCAGGGTTCGAGACGATCGCCGAACTGGCCGTCGGCCTGACCCCCGCCGAAGTCGTCGCGGACTCCGAGGAGAACCTGCGTCTCGAGGAGGCCGACCTCGACGGCGTCACGGCGATGCCGGGAGCCGTCGACCTGCTCACCTCCTACGACGATCTCGGCGTCCGCTGGGGCATCGTGACCTCGTGCCCCCGCCCGCTGGCGCTGGCTCGGATAGAGGCCGCCCGGCTGCCGCAGCCCCCGGTCCTCGTGACCGCCGATGACATCGACCAGGGCAAGCCCGATCCGGCCTGCTACCTCCTGGGGGCGAAACTCCTGGGCGTCGACGCACGGCACTGCCTGGTGGTCGAGGACGCGACGGCGGGCGTCCGGTCCGGGCAGGCCGCGGGGATGGCGGTGGCGGGGGTGCGCGGTGTCGCGGGCGCCGACCTCGACCTCGCGAGCCTGCGGGACCTGACGACGGTCGCGGGCCGCTGTGCACACGAACACCGCGTCGATGCCTGAGCGATCTGCGGACTCCCGCGCCCGGGTGGCGCTGTCAGTGTTCTACGGGCTGGCCGGCGTGCTCAACGCGTTGTGGGTGGCGACCCTGCCCGCGGTCGACGAGCGGCTCGACCTCGGTCCGGGCCGGATCGGCACGCTGCTGCTCCTGCTGGCGGTGGGCGCGCTCGCCACGATGCCGATCGCCGGCCGGGCGGCCGACCGGTGGGGCAGCCGCCGGCTGCTCCGGGTCGCTGCGCCGGTCTGCGCGTTAGTGCTGTGCGGGGTGGCACTCGCGCCGTCCTACGGGGTTTTGGCCGTCGCCGTGGTGCCGTTCGGGGCCGCCACGGGCGCGGTCAGCATCGCGCTGAACGTGCACGGCGTCGAGGTGGAGGCCAGCCTCGGCAAGCCCGTCATGGGGAGCCTGCACGGCGTGTGGAGCCTGGGCGGGGTGATCGGCGGCGCGGTGATCACGGCGGTCCTGGCGGTGGGTGCGGACGTGCGGACGTTGATGGTGTCCCGCTCGAAATTAGGATTCTGCGCTTGAGCTGGGCGTTCTTCCGTGTCAAGCAGCGTTGCCGTACTGGCTGATCAAGCCGCCGAGGACCGGGATGCGCCGCACTCGCCGTACATCCAGGCGGTCGCCAGCCAGCGGCGTGTCCGACGGAGCCTCTGGCGGGCATTGCCGTAGCGATTGATGCGGCCGGTGCGAGTTGTAGTGCCGGGCGTACTCGTTCAGCACCACTCACAGGTGGGCTTGGTTGTAGATGAGCATTGCGCCTGCCGAAAATGTCATCCACGCAGGTCATCCGGCTTGCCGGTTCCGCCACGATCGTCTCGGCGGACTGATCCACGAGTATTCCCAGGTCGCATAAAGTGACACGATTCTCGGCACCTACACGTTGTAGAACGTCTCGAACTCGCCATGGACAGGCTTTCGCAGGCGCAGAGTTGTTTCTCAATCCAGCCAGGTGACGCGAACGATCAGCACCAGATGCAAGTGCTCGGCGACGATGAAGTGCAGAAAACCGCGGCCGCCGAACAGATCGAGCGTTCGCAGTCCTCCTCCGTGCAGGGGACCTCTGCCCGCGTTGGTCGCGTCCCGCCCCAGGATCACCAGCTGGCCGGCCAGCCGCTCGACCTCCGCGATGACCAGTGTGGGCAGCCCTGAGGCGACCTGTTGTTCGTCCGGGTCGTACTCCCAGGCCCAGGTTTCACTCACTGGTGGCGTCACGGCGGGCGGCGTCGGTGATCTCCCGGATCTCGGCCATGGCCGCTGTCACCACCTGCCGATCGGTGGCGGCGGCGACCTGCTGCTCCAGGTCGCGCAGGCGAGCGGCTTTGGCGGGGTAGCGGTGAATCGCCACGAACTCCCCCCACTGCGCCAGGAACCCGTGCAGCGGCGCGACGGTACTCTGTCGTGCGGCCTGCTCCGTGGCCTGATCGAGATGCTCGACGAACTGCCTCAGGTAGGCCGGCGCGATCTGAGCCACCGCAGCCCGCAACGCAGCCGTCGTCAGCGGCGGACGAGGGATGAGCGCCTGGCCCTCGTGATGCGGGGTGGACACGGTGACCTCCAACCTGGTTACGTCCCCACCGTACCGCTGGTCGATGACGCCCTCCAGAAACCCGGCCAAGGAAGTGAGGGCGTGAATAATTGGCCCCCGCACGCTCCACTGCGTGCCGATCACTGATCCAGCGCAATTGGCCGGCTTGAACGTACGTCGGCGAGACCGGCTCGGCGGAGTCGTCCACGAGTACTCACGTGCGGCTTGAACTGCATGGATGAGATTATCGGCAGGCGCAAAGACCGAGCGCGCACGATACTGATCGAAGAGATCCCTCGCAGGTGCTGTTGCGTATCGCCTCTGCTTGACCAGGAGCCGGCCAGGAATCGCGCTAACCTCGCACAACCGAGCCGGCAGACCGACCGAGGACCGTGAGGACGGTGCATGATCGGACCGTGAGGGTTATGCCGTAGCGCAAATGGGCCAGCGACATCCTTTGATCATCTGCGCACACCCGGGGTCTGGGTGCGCAGAGAGTCCGGTCGCCCGGCAGTCGCATCACGAACCTGCCATCGGACGAAACCGCAGGCCAGAGCCAGTGAAACAATTTTCGGCACGCACACGCCTGGCCGCGGCCCAACAGCGCAAGCCAGCCGAACACCCGAATCATGATCATGTATAGGAGGCGAAGAGACACAGACCGCGATCCTCCCCGCGCCACCTCATCACGTCAAACCGCAGCTCAGCCGCTATGCGACAAAGTATTGAAGCGGTACAGGGTGGACGCCCGTCCCGTTTGTAAGGCCATGACCTGGGAGATGGCATTATCGGCAGGCGCAGAGATCCGGATCAGTAGGCGGTCGTCCGGATCGGGCATGAGGTGTATCCGCTGGTGAACATGGTCGTGTAGTGGCGCTTCGATCGTCTTTTCCACAAATTAATCTTCGACATCCTTGAAGCAGGTAACATCATCCCGATATTCCTCTGTCTCGAATTCCGAGAAGTCGCCGCACGTACGCGGGTTCCATGGCCCACCTGCATAGATAAGGCTGTAGCAGGGCTGAATGCGTTCTCACATCGTGAGACCGAGAGCGATCAGTGGGTGTTCGAAGTTGTCGCGTGCCCATCGGGTTCCATCGGCGATGTTGGTGAAGTTGAGCAGGCGTAACGCGCCAATCGC
>NZ_JBDPLV010000159.1:0-4943 GCF_039871605.1 Acrocarpospora sp. B8E8
CGCGATTGGCGCGTTACGCCTGCTCAACTTCACCAACATCGCCGATGGAACCCGATGGGCACGCGACAACTTCGAACACCCACTGATCGCTCTCGGTCTCACGATGTGAGAACGCATTCAGCCCTGCCATGGGAGGGCCCGCCCGATCCGCCCGATCCGGTCGAACCGGGGGGCTGCGCTCCGGACAACCAGACATACACGGCACGAGTCCAGCTGTCTGTTAATGCCACGGTCACCTTCACACCGCACATCCAGTGGTGCTGGCGTGGCACGACCGTTACAAGTGTCTCCAAGTCATCGGACATAACCAACTCGGTTAACGGCGGCTTAGTACCGGTGACAGTCGAGGTGACCAAGGCGACCGACGACACGCCGGTAAAGGACAGCCGGGGGGAGGCGTACCACTACACCGCTCGGTACACGATTAAGACAATCGGGATCCCGATTCCCCCCGGCACCGATTCCACCTGTTATGTCCAGTTCGATCGGTATTACCCAGTCGGCGGGTCAGTGGACGCGTCTGGCGACAACACCAACTGCGCATTGTTCTGACGTATAGCGCTGTTCCAAAATCAGTACCCGGGCCTGAAGGTCCACATCAGCGCGGTGAGCGGCGGGTTCGCGGTTGCGGTCCTGTCAACGGTCCGTTGTCCGTGTCGCCGCGTAGGAGCAACGTACTCCGATCGGGAAGACTCCTCTCGAGGGTTTCTCGATCGGAGTGCGGACGTTCCCGCAAAGCGCACCTACTGACGTGGTGTTCGGCAGCGAGACGAAGAAGACGAGCATGGTGTGGCGGTGGCGATCGGGTGGTGGTCGCCGCCTCAACAGAAGGAGTAGCGCGTGAAACGTGCGCTGATGCTGATCCCAGCCGCGACCCTCGCCGCGATGGCCACGGTAGCCAGTACGACGGCCGCCGCCGCAGGCCCGGTCGATGGTCCGATCGCGGTGAACCTGCCACCGCGGGTGTCCCTGACCAGCCCAGCCGACGGGTTCGTGGGTGTGCTCGGGTGTCCGGTCACGTTCGCCGCCGTCGCGGAGGACATCGACAACCAGATCCTGCTTGGCCGGCCGGCCACGCCGGACGATGTCCCGGTCATCGCCGACGACGGGATCGACCGGGTGGAGTTTTACCTCAACGGTCACCTGCTGGCGGCGGATTACACCGCGCCGTACGAGGTCACGGTCGACCGCGGTCCGTTCGTGCCCAGAACGAGGGGAAGAACACGACCTTCGCGCGGGCGTACGACGACGACAAGCCGCAGTTGATCACAGACTCCCCGACCATGTCTTTCCTGATGACGGACCCGCCACCCGGCCTGCCTGGTGAGCAATGCCTGGAGGCAACCCCACCACCGGCGCCGTTGTCGTAGCTGACGAAGAGGGCGGCACTAACCGGTCGCGCGTGGGTCGGCCAATGACACCGGGCCGCCCACGCGTCAGGATTTGTAGTAATGATCAGATGACGCAACAAGCCCTCGATCATCGAGGCGACTTCCGAATCGGCGTAGCGCTCCAGCAGGTTCAGGGCGTCCATCACCGGCTTGATCGGGGGCGGGATCGCCCGCAGGCGCCGGGGCAGTGATGAGTTCCTCCAGCTCGTCGACCGAGGCAGCCGACAACCGCTCCAGGGTCGCGTGGGTGAAGTTCCGCTCGAACATCGACTCAGCTGAGCCCAGGACGCGTTCGATCCGGGTCGTCTTCGTGGATCACCGTGTCGACGACCTCGTTCGGTTTCGCCGAGCTGCTCAGGTCACGTCGTCTGCCACCGACTCGATCCGGTTCATCGCCTCGCCGAGCCGGTCGTCCGGCACCGCCAGTGAGATGGCGCCGTCGACCTCGAGGATGCTCGGCACCCGCACACCGTCGAAGGAGATCTCCAAGTACGGGTTGTCGTTGACCAGCAGCACGTGGTGCCTGTGCGCGAACTCCACAGCCCGCCGGAAGAACTCCAACGGCGCGACCGCGGTGGTTGGGTTGTTCGGATAGCTGAGCCAGGCGGCCGTTGTGCCTGTAGACCCGGATGCCCATCGCGCACCATATAGAACATGTGTACGAACAGGCGCAACGGGGTCGGGTGAACCTTCCGGGGCAGATCCGCAGCAAGTCCGACTGCTCCGCCCCGGTCAGGTCTAGCTGACGTTCCGCTGGCCGGCCGAGGGGCAGACGATCGTAAACGTTGGTCGCGGTGCGGCCCATCCGTAGCTTTGGGTGCGGGTGTGCCGGATGTACTCACAGAGCGGGGCCCCAGGGAATGCCCCTGGAGCCCCGGACTTCACGGAACCACGAGCTCTGGGACCGTTTGCCCCCCGGCCACCGTCACCATTTCCAGTTGGCCCGTACCGCGATCCCGCAGAACCACCAGCCGGTGGTCAGCGCCCATCCGTCGAGGGTCGTCGCGGTCGCACCCCACCCGATGGAACTCAGTGTGCGCCACTCATTCCCCGGACGGTCGTTACCGACATAGCTGCCGGAGACCCCGTAGCTGTGCCTGCCCGCGGAGTTTGGGATGGGGGAGTTGGTGGACACGCCCACGCCGCCCACCGCGGCGGTGCCGACCACCTCGGTTCTGAACTCAAGGCCGAAGCGGTAGTGGCCATAGCTGTCTCCCCAGAGCCTGGCCACACCACATGGGCCGCGGGATTCGCCCCTGCCCTCTGCGTTCGTGCGGGATAGGCCGATCGTAGGGGCGATCTTGGCTGCCTGCTCGCGGGTGAGGCCGGGATGCGCGGCCGCGGCGCGGCGCAGCGCCTCGGCCTGGGCGGGAGTCAGGCGGACGCCCTGAAGCTCGACCTGTACGTCGGCTGTACGCGGAGCGGGTTCATCGGCGTGGGCTGTGGCTGGGACCAGGAACCCGACCAGAAGGAGCACCGCCGGGAGGAGCATAAGCACGCGGAGGACGCGCGACGCATTTCCCGGTGGCGGACTCTGGACGGTGCGGCGTGTTTTCACAGGACAGGCTCCTTCTTTCAGAGGCGGATGGCTCACGGGTGACTCCTTGTCTGTTGGCGAGCCCTTTCGCCTGTGAGCACAGCCGTGTCATTGTTGATCAGCTAGAGGTGGAGCGCCAGGACAATCAACCCCTGATCAATCGCTCAGTCCCGTTGATTACCGACGTACACGGCCAGAGGATCGGCGGAGGGAGCATGGGGCGGCCCGAGAAACCGGTGGATCCTGATGCTGGCGTACTGCAGGCCTTCGCCTACGACCTGCGCCGGTTACGCCGGAGCGCCGGCAGTCCCAGCTATCGGCAGATGGCGCGCACCGCCCACTATTCGGCCAGCGCGTTGTCCACCGCCGCCAGCGGCGCGAGTCTGCCGAGCTGGAATGTCACGCGCGCGTTCGTGCAGGCCTGTGGCGGCGATGTCGAGCAGTGGGATCAACGCTGGCGGCAGCTGGCCGCAGAGCTGGAGCCGGATGAGCTGGATGAGGACGACCGGGACGGCATCGCGGCCGAGGACAAGACACAAAGCACCGCGGTCGGCGACGACCAGCCAGCGCCCCGTTCATCACCCCCGCATGCAGAAGATCGCAGGTGGCGACCAATCCTCAGACGTGGGCGAGCAGCCGCCTCGGTCGTCGGCGTCACCGTGATCGTCACCGTGATCACGGGCGTCGTGCTCCTGGCGGCCTGGCAGCGGGATGGAGCGCCCGGGCAGGTACGCTCCACCGACGCCTTGCCGACACCGGCCGCCACGCTGTCGGCGGCTAGCTCCTCCGCCATCGTGGCGACCGCCTCGAGGCAGGCCGCGCCGCCGGTCGAGTCCAGTGCGGACACGGTGGCGGCTGCGCCGCCGCCTGGAGGGCTGGTGGTGGGGCCCGGTTGCCCGCTCGATGATCGGCGTGACTACAGCTTGTTCGAGCAGCACGACGACGGCTGGCGACGCGGTGGCGGCGGTTGGACGGGCGACGGCTGCGTCGGACGGACCTTCTCCACCCGGGTCACCGACCAGGAAGGCGCCTTCGCCTACCCGCTGCAGTGGAAGGAGTCCTATCTGTGGCAGGTCAAGCCGGGCCTCGCCGGACCGGCCCGGTGTGTGCTGGCCGTGCACGTGCCCGACGCCGCGCAGGCGGCGGGTCCGGCGATCTACCGGGTGTTCGTCACTGGGAACGCCGCCGGCGACAGCATCGCGGACGTCGTCGCCGACCAGGCGGCTCACCACGGCGCTTGGGTGGCCCACCAGGTCATCGTTCCGGATGCCGCCGACCTGACCATCCGGCTGGTTGACGCTGGGCACGGCAGATACACCATCGCGGCCGACGCCATTTCGGTTGCCTGTTCCCGCTGACTCACGCGGAGCGAAGGTTTCATTCTGGCTATTCGTCCACGGTGAGCTTGTCGAGACCCGGGCGTTGTGGGCCTCGTCGGCGCTATGCCGGCCAGCCCGGCCGGTGCCGGGGGCAGGGCGGCAGGCCTCGACCAGGGCGTGGCCGTCGGTGCCGGCTGGTAGGCGAGCGGGGCGAAACCACGCGAGGCAGTGAGCTGTTCGCGCCACTCAGCCACCGAAAGGCCGTGAGTTCCCGGTGAAGAACCCCGACCGAGTACGCGAGGAGCTGCTCACACACTGCCGCCAGGAGTGGATGAGGCGCCCGCCTAGCCAGGTCCTGATCCAGAAGGGCTCATTCGGGGTGCCCGTCACCGCGGCGGAGCCGGAGCAGGCCTACGAGCAGGGCGGTGGCCAGCGCGAGAAGAATCATGGCGACGCCGGAGCCGACCAGGACCTCTCCGGCGTCGATCCGGTCCAGTAGGGGCCCGCGGCGGCCGCCCCGAGTGGAGAGGGGGCCACGACCACGGCGTTGCGGGCCGCCAGCACCATGGTTAGGCCGGGCTTGCTGTGACTCTCCGTAGTATCGCTTGCCTGAGCTGCGGAAAGGATGCCCCTCCCTCACAAATTGTAGTCACTAAATTTGAGCGCTTCCAAGATCCTCAGAGTAGAATCGTCTCT
>NZ_JBDPLV010000016.1:0-175833 GCF_039871605.1 Acrocarpospora sp. B8E8
AGCGAGCTGTCGACCGACTTCAGGCAACACCCGAGCTTGTTCGCAGCTTCTTCCGGGATCGCGACCTGCTGTACATCACGATGCCTGTAACTGAGCTACGGTCCAGTAGCCCAGTTTCTGCTTAGTAGCTTTCGCATGCCGCCGGTGCGGGTCCGCGCTGCATCGGCTTGACCTGATGGTTCCGCGCTCCAAGCCTGGGCGCGACTGGGGTGACTATGATGCCGATCCAATGCGCGTTGGGTATTCAGGAGATGATCACTCCTACCTGGCGCTTGTTTCGGGTTTCTTGCGGGTCAGAACTTATGCTGCGACGAAGTTCGGAGCGGTCTTAATCGCTATGCAGGAGGCGGGTGGCCAGGGCCGTCACGATCGCCCGCTTTGGTACTCTTCATACGAGGTTAAGGCGATGGGAGCGTTGGGCTTCGCTCCTCCGCCGTTGACACAGCACAACGGATTCCCCGA
Source organism: Acrocarpospora sp. B8E8 (assembly GCF_039871605.1). Classification (NCBI taxonomy): domain Bacteria; kingdom Bacillati; phylum Actinomycetota; class Actinomycetes; order Streptosporangiales; family Streptosporangiaceae; genus Acrocarpospora; species Acrocarpospora sp. B8E8. The sequence continues at coordinate 463 of NZ_JBDPLV010000016.1, forward strand.
GTTAGGCACTCGGATTCTCGGGCCTATCTCCCCAGTCCGGCCAGCCGACTGGCATTAGCCGGGATGCTCTTCTGCGTAGAGGTGCGGGGAGCGCAAGAGCCGGAAGCGTGCACCATCACGCCTATCCTCGGGCAGGACCTATATTCCGCGCGGGATTTCGCTATCACCTGCGTCGAACAGCTTCATAGACTGGGAGACGAAAGGTGCAGGGGAACCACTGGGCATACCCAGAAGCAGACGCGTCACGGGTTAGTGGTGCGTCCCCGCCGCTGCCGGCCTCAGGACGTGCTGCTGTCCGCGTTGGATTACAACCGAAGAACTTGGTTACGTCTGATCCTCCTCCGAGCCAAGTGTCCGGCCAGAGCAGCGGACATCAAGGCCAAACCGCTTCGCGGTCGGCAAGCCGAGCCTTGGACCCCCACCACTCTGACCTTGGATTTGGCAGCTACGAGGAGGACGGGGGAAGAACGAGTAGGCGCGGAATATGCGCGAAATGATCAGGTTGGATAACCCCAAGAGTAAGACTAACTGCGCAGGTCAAGGGCATAGTTCAACCCGGCTGACACACGGTTTCCTAAAACCTGGTGTCGTGGGTTGGTTCCTACCGAGGCGCCTCTTGAGAAATCCGGTGCATCCGGTGGCTGCTGCCTGGTCGCATCTTCAGCCCAGCCAGCCCCACACGCGACCACGATCACTTTGCGCCATACCTCCGGATCAGGCCACTGATCAGGTGATGCCACGAAAGTCCCGCGCGCTCCACGGGAGAACGCCCAGCCCGCTTCCCGTACCACCTTCACCGCACGCTGGGCCGTATCCACACAGACTTCGTACTGCTTGCTCAGTGCGCGGTGCGTGGGGATCGCGCGGTCGGACGGGTACACCCCGGCCTGGATCAGCCTGGCCAGGTCACGAGCGATCACCACATACGCCGGCATCACATACGGCGAGGGCGTGACGCCCCGCCGCCCGACGAACGTTCCCGCACTCGGCACCGTGTACGCCAGACCGCGCTCCCGCAACTCCCGATGCACCCGCCGCGCGGTCATCCGCGCAATCCCATAAGCTCCCGAAAGCTCGGCCTCGGTGGGAACCAACTCTCCCACCGCCAGCTCCCCCCGCTCGATCATGTCCTTCACGAACCCGGCAATCTGCACGTACACCGGAACCGGACCCTCCCGGTCCACCACATCCGGCTTTCCCGGCCGCCAGTCCGTATCGTTCACGTCCACGCCTCCGCATCCATCTCTCTGCCCGTGCCCGCACTGCCACCGGCCCTCAGCAGCCACCAGCCGGGAATGCGGGCCTGATCACAAGCCCCGTTCCCTACCCCACACAGCAGCTTCCCGGGCTCACTCCGAACCAGAGCGCCTCATCCACCGCCAGCTCCCGCGCTCGCATCGCCGCGACGGTACGAACCACACCCCCGGCTCCGATTCCCAACCCAGGTCCCGACCCGAGGCCGGTGTCGTCGGGATCCTGGGTGGCATGGTGCAGGAAGCGACCCGCCAACCCCTCACAGAACGTCGTGTACTCACGGGTGTGGAGAATGAAGACGTGCCACCCGACGCCGACACGAGGTGAGAGTGCATAACCCTCGCCGGGCTTTGTGGCAAGCAGCCGCAGAAAGCCCAGCGCCTCGTTCATGACACGTTCGGCCGCGGGCAGGTAAAGACCCGGATGCTCGTGAACGATCCGCCGCGTCAGCCTGCCCCACAACACGTCACCGACCAACTCCCGGACATGATCCCGATGCGGCAACTCGGCTCTGAGCGGGGATTCGGGGAACAGCTCAGTCATTCCTCAGCCAGCCTTGCTATCCGCGTCGCCGCTCTCGTGTCGAACACCTCGATACGCTGATCTCGGCTGCGGCCCCAGGTGAAAACCCAAGCCCCATCCGTAAACCACGCCATCACCCGTACTGGGCCGCGCGCCCGCGAGATCCGCACCGCGGGCACCCGATCAGGCCCAAGCTCAACAGCCGGACTCACCCCCAGCGTGTGCAGATCCCACGCCAGCCGCACCAAGTGCACGTACTGCTGCTGTCCCATCTCCAATGTCGAGCCTTGCTCAGCTGATGCTGAGCTCATCTGGGTTTCCGGGATCTGTGCTATCGCCGCAGGGAGCTCCATCACGCACCCTCGTTTCCCGTCGCCATGTCAACGGCCGGCGCCGCCGCCGCGTTTGCGACCAGTCCCGTGTTGACCAGTTGCGGACACGTGATCGGAGGGTTACACAGGGGTTGCATATCGACTCCCGACGTCTTTGGCGATACGTCGTTGAGCCTCGTACACCTCTATAGCCCCTCTACACCGCGACTAGGGACGTCTTAGGACATCTTGAAGAAGGTGCTATCCGTCCCTTCTTTTCCGGTCTCAGGGGTAACCGCCAGCCAGCTGACTTCCGCTCGAAGGTATCGGGTGGCCAGGGCCGCAACGATCGCTCACTTCGGTGCTCGTTCTATGGGGTCGGGGCGATCGACGCCGCGTCCCTCCTTCGTCGGGCCACGGCACCGTGTTGCCTGGTTGGCGTGGCGATCTTGCTAACGGATTTGCTAACGGTGGCCGTAGATGAGCGTGGACGATGGTGGACTCGGATGGCAGCGGTGGTCCGTGTAATGCCTGGATATGGGCAATGGCGGACGGTCCTGGACGTGTCTGAGTCGGCTTGTAAACAGAAGGTCTGGGGTTCGATTCCCCAAGGCGGCTCCCAGTTCAGAGCCCCTTCCCATGATCGCGAAGGGGCCTTTCGGTGTCCGTACAGCAGCGAAGTACAGCAACGCCCTCAGTCACCACCGTCGAGGCTCTGACTCAGCCGGTCGAGGGCCTCGGCTCGAAGGCAGGCCGCCGGGCGTCCATGCCCGCCCGATAGGTGTGCGACCCGATGCCTACGCTTCACCTGCTGCAGGCCTCTACGGAATTTCTATCGCTGCCCTAAACTTGCGATTTAAGCAGGTCCGGGCGTCGGTGTAGATGAGGGCGGGTTTCGCCCAATGCTGGCATTTCACCGTTTTGCGGATGTATCGGACTGTGACGGTTGCGGTACGGCGTGTCGCTGCCAAGTCGAGCGGCCACCACCTTCATCTTCGGAGTTGAGAGACGCCGGAGACCAAAGGGGTGACCGCAGATGTTCACTATCGCAGCTGTGCGCGGGGTTGCCGAGGACATTGGGACGTCCGGGCCGTCACACCTTCGTCCCCTGATCGACTTCCGCGCCGGGCTCCACCGGCTGTTGTGGCGACGGGCGGATGCGTTGTTCGGACTGGCCGATGCGATGCTGTGCGCGCAGGGGCCGGTGCGTTGGCCGGCGGAGTTGTCGATGGAGCCGGAGTTTCGCCGTGGACACGGCTCGGTGTATGACGCCCTGGACGCGGGCCGGGTCGATGAGGCCGGGCTGCGGCGGCTGCTGCTGGGGGTCTCGGCGCCGGCCCGTCCGGGCGAGCCGTTGATGTTCGCCCTGGATGTCACCCCCGATGCCCGGCCCGACGCCGAGTACGCCGACGGGCGGGTGATGGTCCAGGTGCGCGGCAAGGGCGGGGACTGCTTCCTGCCCGGCTGGCCCTACAGCCTGCTGGTGGGCGTGCAGTGGGGATCATCGTCCTGGGTGGATCCGCTCCAGGCCCGGCGGATCGGCCCGGGCGAGGAACACACCGATGTCACCATCGAGCAGATCACCGCCTTGCTGGCCGACCTGCGCGCGGCGGGGAAGTTGGCCGAGGGTGATGCCGCGCCGCTGGTGATGCTGGATGCCGGGAACTACGCCACCGACCTGTCCCACGCGCTGGCCGATCAGCACGTGCAGGTCCTGGTCCGGCTGCGGGCCACCCGTGTCTTCTACGCCGTCCCCGAACCCCGCCGGCCCGGCGTCCGGGGACGGGGACGGCGCCATGGTCGCGAGTTCTCCTGCTCCGACCCGGCCAAGCGGCACGCCCCCGACATCGAACTGAGCGCCGGTTCGGCCCGGTATGGCACTGTGCACGTCCGCGCTTGGACGGGCCTGCACCAAAAGCTCACCCGTATCGGCCGCTGGGCCGGTTACCCCGACGGTGAGCAGTTGCCCATCGTTGCCGGTACTGTCATCCAGATCGTCGTGGACCGGTTGCCCGACGGCCGCAAACCGGCCAAAGATCTCTGGCTGTGGCACGCCGGACCAGTCCAGGCCGACGCGGCACTGGTGGATCTGCTGTGGAAGGCCTGCCTGCGGCGCTTCGACCAAGAACATTTCCACCGGTTCGCCAAGGTCTACCTGGGCATGGCGTGCGCCCACCTGTCCTCGGCGCAGGCCACCGACCGCTGGATGCACCTGATCATGGCCGCCTACGCCCAGTTACGGCTGGCCAGCCCGCATGTTGACGACCTTCGCCGCCCCTGGCATCGGCGACCCGAACCCGGCATACCGCTCACCCCTTACCGCGTCCGCCTCGGGTTTCGTCGACTCCATGCGAAACTTGGCACTCCCGCCGCCTCGCCGAAACCCACCCGCCCCGGACCTGGACGCCCCAAAGGATCAAGGAATCGGCCGAAAGCCAAGCGTCCGCCCTACCGCAAGACGGCGACAAGCAACAGCGAACACCGAGAGTGACCGTTCAGAGGTTAAATCGCAAGCTAAAAGCTCCTAACAAAATGAGCTGAGCCGGCTCCATCGCCAGCCCGCCTTCGGTCGGGCTCTGGAATCGCAGCCTTTCCGTCCGGACAACGTGCATGCCCTGGTGGCAGGCGTCCGACTCCCGCCGCTGAGTATGTCGCCGCATGACATGCGATCATGCCTGACGCACGCGAACAGTCCCATCCTCAGGAGGAGGATGGGACTGCTCGTGCTGACCTCAGAGCCGTGTATCAGTTGTTACGGAAGGTCGCCCCGAACGATGTGCCCAGGGACACCCGGCAGGCGATCGCGGCATCGGTGATGAACTGGCAGAAGTCGGCTTTGCCATCGGCGTTGAAGTCGGCCCACCTGGTCTGGCTGCCTGGGCCGGTCCCGGAGAAGGTGGTGCCGAAGCTGGAGCCGTTCGACAGGGTGCAGGTGCCCTGGTTGCCGCCGGTGTCGCGGCAGTAGTCGTCCTTGCCATCGCCGTTGACGTCGGCCCACGCACCCGTTCCGCCGTATCCGGTGTCCATCGCGGCCGAGGTGAAGCTGTTGCCGAACCCGTTCCCCGTGGACAGGGTGCAGCGCACGCTCAGGGAGAAGTTGCCGACGATGCGGCAGTAGTCGGCCTTGCCGTCGCCGTTGACGTCGCCCCAGCGCCGGCTGTCGTCGTAGCCCGGATCCAGGGCGGCGGATGTCACGGTGCGCCCGAACCCGGTGCCGGTGGAGAAGGTGCACTGCACGTTCTTGTCCCAGAGCCCGACGATCCTGCAGAAGTCGGCTTTGCCGTCGCCGTTGGCGTCGACCCAGGAGCGGCCGGCGTCGTAGCCGGGGTCCAGCGAGGCGGACTGGAATGTGTCGTCCCAGCCGTCGCCCCCCGAGACGGTGCACTGCGCTGACTTGCTGCTGAACCCCACGACCCGGCAGTAGTCGGCTTTGCCGTCGCCGTTGAAGTCCACCCAGGCCCGGCCAGCGTCGTAGCCCGGATCGACCGCGCCCGATGTGAAGGTCTGCCCGAAGTTGTTGAACACCGAGACCGTGCACTGCAGGTTCTGGTACCCGGCGCCGACGACCCGGCAGTAGTCCGCCGCGCGATCGCCGTTGAAGTCGGCCCAGGCACGTCCGGCGCCGTATCCGAGGTCTCCGGTCGCCGCGAACGTGTTCCCGAAGCCGGTACCGGTGGAGAGCGTGCACATGATGACCGTGCTGGCGAAGACCCGGCAGCCGTCGGCGCGGTTGTCGCCGTTGACGTCGATCCAGGCGTTTCCGTTTTGCACGTTCTGGAACCCGGGGACGGTGGCGTTGGCGGGTGCGGTGACGCCGGTTAACAGCATCAGCACCGCGGCGAGGACGATCGCCGCCGCCCGCCCGGCACCTGCGCGTATCCGCACTCGGTGACGCGTGCCCCTGGATTCGGTGAGTTTCGCGGTCGGGTCCCCGCGATGTAGCCGTCCGGCGTGTACACGCATGATGGTCCCCCTTCTGTCGAGGTGAATTTGTCGATGGTGGAACGCGGCCCCCCAGACGCGTATTGCGAATCCGGCAACAGATGCACCATCGGCGAATGGCCTTGTAACGATCTTGTGACAATCTTGCGGTGGGCTGCAGAATTGCTTGGATTCCGCCGGACGTGTGCTTGGAATTCGGTGCCATGCGAGTTGGAGTCGAATAATCGATGCTATACTGGGACATCCCAATTGGTTGGCGATAGGTGCACATATATTGCGTAACATATCGCTATTCGAAGTGACGTCCGGGTCGTATGGTTCGGAACGCGCGCCACCCGGCAGTACGCGGACCAATTCTGCGAGCTCTTCCGCCGGCTCATACCCGGGAATCAGCAGATGCCGCCGACGATCATCCTCGGCCACGCCGCCGAGCGGCGGCTTGGACGATTCCCGCGGGCGCCCACGATCGGCTTCTCTCTCTATCTCGCGGTGCGTGACGACCATGTGGTCGGCTTCTTGAACCTGCTCATCAGCGTCGAACACAACTACGCTCTCATCGCCTGCCTGGGCGCGCTGCCGTCCGCCGGAAGCGTCACCTGGAAGATGTTGGAAACCGCCGTCCTCAACCGTCAACTGGTACGACGCGATCATCACCAAGGCACTGCCGTCGCACGACGAACCTGTAATCTTGCCCCGACAGGCGGCCAATCTAGATAACCCGGTCCATGACCCGGATACAAAGCAGTCCTGTCTTTTCAAGATAAGCCTTGAAAAGACAGGACTCCCGACGCTGAGATAATGCCGCTTTAAAGCCAGGGAAACGGGCCCGGGTACGGATCGTCCACACCGCTAACGGTCCGATGTCGGCATGGGTCGGCGGCGCCTCGTACCGGACGGGGAGTCGTACGAGATCGCCTTCGTCGCCGACAATCCCGGCATCTGGATGGACCACTGCCACAACCTGCCGCATGCGGCTGAAGGGCTGGTCGCTCACCTGATGTACGAGGGAGTGACCACGCCGTTCATGATCGGTGGGACGGCGGGAAACGAGCCGGAGTGAAAGGGAACGTACTAATCATCTCGGCACGCCGGGGGAGTCCGACGGCGGCGTGCCAGAGTCGGGAAGAGTCGAAGGTCGAGAGCCGGGACGCGCGCCGCCGGGGCCTTTTCGAAGACCCAGACCGTCGCGGCGAGGAGGGCGATGGCCAGCGCCCACCCGACGGTGAGCATTGCCTCGTTCGTGGGGATCGGATTGTCCTTGGCCAGGCTCAGGCCCGGTAGGTACTCCGCTATCGGAATGTCGAGCAGTCGGCCCAGGTTCGACATCGCCTGGCTCGGTGGTGAAGGCGAGCTGTGAAATCGGTCTCCGGGAAATATGTCGGTGGAGAAGGCGAAGGCGAAGGCGACGAGCCCGGTGAGCACCGCGAGGAGGACTGCCAGCCAATGGTGGATTCGTTGCAGTGTCACTGCGACGTAGAACGCAAGGAGCGGCACCACCACCGCGAGGTACCGGCCGGGCGGGGAGTAGCCGGCCCACCACTCCGAGTATGTCGCGCTCGCCAGTACGTAGGGGATTACGACGACGCCCAGTGCGACATCGAGCTGCCAGCGGACCCAGGGGACCCCCAGCCCGATACCGATCACGACGAAGACCAGTATCGGAAAATTCGGGAACAGGCCGAACTCGCGGTCGAACCATAATCCTGCGAGTCCGCGGATCGCCGATATCTCCAGTGGGCCGACACCTTTCACGCCGTTTCCTGGCGATGGGTGAAGGGTGTCGAAAACGAAGTAATTGACTGCTTCGAGCGCACCGAGCAGTAGCAACATCGGTCCGAATGCCCACAGGTAGGCCCAGCTCCTGTTGTCCGAACGGCGGACGCGTAAGAGCAGGAGCAAGGCGGCGGGAAGTGACAGTGCGAGAAAGCGGCCGTTTATCCAGGGCAGGTAACCCAACGAGAGCGATGCCAGGCAGAGGCTCGCCGATGAATTTACCCGTCGGCATATCACTCGCATCGCATAGAGCAGGAGCAGAGCGCCCAATGATTCGGTGAACAGCGAATTGGAGTAGACGTAGATCGTCGTGCCGAAGGCGAACAACCCGGCGGTGAGCGTGGCGTACGGGCGGACGATGCCCAGTTCCCTGAGGAACCAGAACACATTGAGAACCGTCAACACCGCGACTACCACCATGAATCCGGTGGCACCGGCTCGCCCCCACAGCAAGAAGAACGGCACCCAGAGCAGCGGCGCTCCGAAGTTGTGCCAGGGCAGCATCTGGCCGTTCTCGTCCGGGGAGAGATGCCGGTCGATGTCCATCGGAAAGAAAGACAAGTAGTCGCGGTTGTCGTAGACCACGCTGATATCGAAAGTATGATACTGCGCAAGGGCGATAGTAGAGATGAGATAGTGGGGTTCATCGCCCTGTGGGATGCCGTTCACCAGCCGAAGCCGGGCGGCTAACGTGTAGACCATCAGCGATACCAGAGCCAGCAGCGCGGCAATCGAACGATCCGAAAGTCGAAGGTGGTCCAGGCTCGTAGGGTCTGACTTATTCGGCACTGCTGAAATCACTGTCTCCGGTGCCGGGTCGCTGACCCGCCTGCCGGAATTTTCGGATAAAGACTGACGCGTCACGGGCTCGGATGTTATAGCGCCCAATGCTGAACAATCGATACTCATTGGCTGAACAATCACTGCTTCAGGCACCCCGGCCACCGCCAGTGTTCGGCGGGAACGGCGCGGTCCCCCGACCTTCCGGGTTCCTGGGCGTTCCGGACGGTCATAGGGGTGCCGAGCCGATGGAGGAGCAAACTGATCGGCCGTGCTGGTCTCCGCCCCACCGCCGACGACCTGCCAGAGCTCGGCTGACGCACAGCAGGAAGCAGCACTTTCAACCACTAGGTTGACGGATGGGTGACCGGCGGTCTACGGTCCTTTCAACCATTGAGTTGAAACTGGGGGACGGATGACCACGGACACGCTGTCCCGAGTCTTCGCCGCCCTCGCGGATCCAACCCGGCGCGACATGGTGGCCCGGCTCTCGGAGGGCGACGCGACCGTGAGCCAGCTGGCCGAGCCGTACCGGATGACGCTGCAGGCCGTCTACAAGCACTTGCGGGTGCTCGAGGACGCCGGGCTCGTCAGCCGCCCCCGAGGGCCGCAGCCCCGGTCCGTGCATCTGGAGGTCCAGGCCTTCGACCTGATGGACACCTGGATCGAGCGCTACCGGGCCCGCGCCGAGCTGCGTTACCGCCGCCTTGACGCCGTTCTGGCGGCGATGAAGGGAGATGAGCATGAACAGGATCACAGAGACGGCCATCGAAGCCGACCCGAGGGTGCCGGTCATCCGGATGAGTCGTGACTTCGCGGCAACGCCCGAGCAGCTCTTCCGCGCCCACACCGATCCCGTGTTGTTCGCCCGGTGGGTGGGCCCCAACGCCACGTCCACCCGGATCGAGCACTGGGACCCGTCTACCGGCGGCAGCTGGCGTTACGTCTCGGTGCACGACGGCACGGAGTACGGCTTCCGCGGCTGCTTCCACGAGGTACGGCAGGACCGTATCGTGCAGACCTTCACGTTCGAGGGCGATCCCGACGGAGTCGCGCTGGAGACGTTGTGGATTGAGGACCTGGGCGACGGCCGTACCCGGCTGCGGACCCAGTCGCTGGTCGACAGCTTCGAAGGCCGGGACGCATGGCTGCGCAGCGGTATGGAAGTCGGCGTCAACGAGGGTTACGCGAAGCTGGAAGGGATGATCATCGATGGCGCTGTCTGACCGCCCTGCCGAGCGGCACCAGCAGGTCGCCGGGCTGTTCACGGACCGGGTCCGCGGTACCCGATCCTGGGACGTGCCGTCCCCGGTCGCCGACTGGGCCGCCCGCGACGTCGTACGGCACCTGACCGAATGGTTCCCCGGGTTCCTCGCCTCCGGCGCCGGCATCGAACTGCCCCGCGGACCGTCAGTGGACGAGAACCCGGTCGTGGCGTGGCAGGTTCACTGCGACGGTGTGCAGGCGGTGCTGGACGATCCGGAGACGGCGCACCGGGAGCTCACCAACCCCCACATCGGCCGCCTGCCGCTGGCGACCGCGATCGACCGGTTCTACACCGCCGACGTGTTCATGCACACCTGGGACCTTTCCCGGGCCACCGGCCAGGACGACCGGCTGGACCCCGACCTCTGCGCTCAACTCCTCAGTGAGATGGAGCAGATGGAGCAGATTATCCGCTCTTCCGGCCAGTACGGCGCCCGAGTCGAAGTGCCCGACGGTGCGGATACTCAGACCAAACTGCTGGGTTTCATCGGCCGGGACCCGTTCTGGTCGGAGCGGTCGAATCGATAGATGTTTCCGCACTACAGGCGACTCTTGCATAGGAAAGTTTCCTAATAAATACTCTCGGGTGACGACGTAGAACCCGGGAGGTTCCCATGCTCCGCCGTGTGTTCAGCTTCATCGCCACTGCCGCCCTCGCCTCGGCCGGCTTCCTCTCCGCCGCCACCCCGGCCCAGGCCGCCATCGTCGACATCCCGTTCGGGCCCCTGTCGATCGGCGAGTACTGCGCCGCCAAGATCCACCCCGACGCCTGGATCGGCTTCTACGAGGCCTCCGGGCTCAAGTGCTACACCCCGTCGGGCTCCTCCGGCCTGATCTTCCGGGGCACCGGAGACCCCTATCTGGCCTGCAAGCACCTCACCGCCGACGTCATCATGGCCGCCCTCCGCGGTCCCTCCGACGGCATCGTCTGCCGAGCTGTTCGCTAGATGTAACCCAAGACGCCCGCCCTCCGAGATCGCGGGGCGGGCGTCCGTGCCTTGTCGGCCGAGCGCTTAGGGGACCTGGACGAAGAAGGGCTGATTAGAGGCCACGCCCTTATTGCCGGTGTAAACCAGGATCGTGTTCGAGCCAACGCCGCAATAGGCGCTGTCGATGCTGGCGTAGATCTCGCTGCCCCGGTCCGCGCCTGCTTGCAGGGTGGCGACCGGAATCGACCGGGAGGCGGAGATGCGCCGGTCCAGGTAGATGCAGTACTTGCCGACGCCGGCTCTGGTGACCTTGATCACGCCTTTGGAGCTCACGACCGTGCCGGCCTTGGTGACCAGGGCCACCGCCTGAGCGTACGGGGCGACGGGGTCAGCGAGGGCGGTGCCGGTAAGCGCGAGCACGGGCGCCACGGCCGCGGCCGCAATGATCATTGTTCTCATCATGATCTCTATGCCGTCCTTAGAGGAGCCTTGTTCACGGAATGCATCCAGAATTATCATTCTGTGCTCCTATGGTCACGCTTCGTGGTTTCCGTGGCGTGGCGGGGGAGGCCCTCCCCGGCTGGCACCTGCGGAGCCGGAGCTGATCCCGGCGGGGTCAGTCCGGGCGGGGAGCCGTGTCGGCGGTGACCGCTCGCAGGAGCGGGCGGCTGAGCGCGCCCGCCCCGATCACGCCCGCGAACCCCACGACGACGCATCCGCCCAGGGTGGCCGCGCCCACCGTGCTGGCGCCGCCGGACGTGACGCCGGACATGAACGGCAGCGCGCAGAGCACACCCACGAGGATCGACCCGCCGCCCATCACCGTCAGCGGGATCAGCGTCTCGGCCCTGCGAGCCCGGTCGAGCACCTCCAGCGGCGTGCCGGCCAGGCGCAGCAGCCCGTACGTCTGCCGCCGGTCCAGCACCGACGACATGGCGGTGATGCCCGAACTGGCGATGGCCACCAGGAACGACACCGCCAGCACGACGTTCGTGCCCACCCGGATGTCGGCGAGGAACCGCATGGCCGTCTGATCGTCGGCCCGCGTCGCGGGCGTGCGCCCGGGGACGAGCCCGGCCAGCGCGGTGCGGGCCCGGTCCACCGTGGCCGTGTCGGCGGAGCTGTCGAGGGCCGCGACCACGGCGTCCTGCGCGGGGTTCACGGTCGCCGTCACGCCGGCTTCGCGCAGGCGTTCGCGGGCCTGCTCGCTCACCTGCTGGACCTGCCCGGCGGGCGCGGTGACGCGGAGTTCCGGCGGCCCGGCGGTCCCGTCGTCGAGCACGGCAGGACTGAGCAATCCGAGGAACCCGGCCACGAAACCGGTCAGCGCCACCCCGCTCACCGTCCGCCAGGCGGAGCGGGGGTCGTCCACGAGCCTGCGGCCGGCGAGCAGCCGTACCGGGCCGCGGGCGAGCCCGGCCGTGATCCGGCCGATCAGGCCGACCACCCAGGGCCCCACCAGGTTCACGCCCAGGAACGCCAGCGTCAGCGCCACCCCGATGATCGCGATGCTGGTGTTCGCCGACAGCAGCGGGAAGACGGCCAGCACCGCCAGCAGGGCGAGCACCCGGACGAACCGCATGGCGGGCGGTGTCTCGCGTTTGGCCACGCCCAGCGGGCTGACCACCACCCGCCGCAGCCCGACCACCGCCGACAGGCCCACCAGCAGCGGCACGGCGACCAGCACCGCCGCCATGACCAGCGGGTTCGGGAACACGTCGGCGACGAACCAGGGGCCGCCCTGCATCTGGATCCCGGCCAGCAGCGGCACGGCCAGGACGAAGACGACGGTCCCGGCCAGCGCGCCGGCCAGCGCCACGATCACCGCCTCGGCCACGGTCATCCCCACCACCTGGCCGGGCGTCGCCCCGACCAGGCGGAGCGCGGCCAGCCGCTGATCGCGCCTGGCCACCGTGAGCCGGGCCGCCGCGCCCCCGAAGACAAGCAGCGGCACGACCATGAGCACGCTGGCGATGACCGCGAGCATCTGATACTGCTTGGCGTCCTGGCTCGCCTGCCCGTCGAGGGTGGCGACCTTGACCGGCGCCGTGTCGACGATCGAGTCGCCGCCGCGGGGCGCGGTCAGTTCCGGGGCGTCCGGCTTGTGGCCGACGACCGCGACCAGCTCGCCCGGATACACGAGCGCCTCGTCACCGAGCACACCCACCTGGCGGCGGAACCGCGCGGCGAGCTCGTCATCGGGAAGCTGCCGGGCCAGCTCGGCCAGGGCGGGCGAGAGCCACGCCTCGCCGGGGTGGGGGAAGCGGGGCAGGCCGGGCGGCGGATCGGGCGCCTTGCCGAGCGCGGCCAGGTCGACGACGGTGATCGCCTGGTCGCGGACGACGTCCTTGTGCGACGCTTCGATTGCCACGGCGTCCGAGGCGGCCGGGACGGGGTTGCGCCAGGCGCCGCGATCGGCCCTGGCCTGGAAGGCGAAGTTGGCGGCCACGGCGAACAGCAGCAGCGCCGTGGACACGGCGACCGCCCCGAGCGTGAGCCAGGTGCCGAGCATCCCGCGGCGTCCGCCGCCCTTGAGCAGGCGCCAGGTCAGTGCGAGGTTCACGCGCGCGCTCCGCTCACCAGCTGCCCGTCGCGGACCTCGGCGGTGCGGTCGCACCAGCCGGCCACGTTCGGGTCGTGGGTGACCACGATCAGGCTGGCGCCGTTGTTCTTGGTCGCCTCCACCAGCAGTCGCATCGTGTCGTGGCCGGTGCGCTGGTCGAGGGCGCCCGTGGGCTCGTCGGCGAACACCACGGCGGGACCGCTCACCAGCGCCCTGGCGATCGCCACCCGCTGCGCCTGCCCGCCGGACAACTCCCCTGGCCGCCGGGCCTCCAGGTGCTGCAGGCCGAGAGGCGCGAACCACTCACGGGCCCGCCGTACCGCCTCGGCCCTGGACACGCCGCCCAGCATGAGCGGGAGCGCCACGTTCTCCTCGGCGGGCAGTTCGGGCAGGAGCTGCCCGAACTGGAAGAGGAAACCGAATCGGGTACGGCGCAGCTCGCTGCGCTTGCGCTCGCCCATCGTGTCGATGCGCTGCCCGAGCAGGTTCACCTCCCCCGAGTCCGGCTTCATGATCCCGGCCAGGCAGTGCAAGAGCGTCGATTTGCCCGACCCGCTCGGGCCCATGATCGCCACGGCTTCACCACCCCGTACCGCGATGTCCACGCCGCCGAGGGCGACCGTCTGCCCGAACCTCTTCACCAGGGCCCGTCCAGCAAGCACGTCATTCATGTCGGCCAGCCTCGCGCCCGGGACGGGTACGGGAGATCGGCCGTGCGTCCATTTCTCTCTCGATCGCCTCGGCCGAACGGCTGACTAGCTGCTCTTGACGAAGTGCTCTTGGCCCAGTACGGCGAGCAGCTGCAGCTTCTCGTAGCCCTCGGTGCGTGGGGGAGCGGTGAGCACGAGCAGGGCCTGCGACTGGTCCTCGGTGAACAGCACCTGGCAGTCAAGCTCGATCGGGCCGACTTCGGAATGGATGAGCGTCTTGTGGTCCTCGAAGCGCTTCGCGACCTCGTGCCGGTCCCATAGCTCGGCGAACTCCGCGCTCGCCTTCTGCAGCGCCCGGACGAGTTCGCCGGCCCGGGACTGGGGGCCCATGGATCCGTAGGCGGCGCGCAGGTTCGCGACCTGGGCGCGGCTTTGCCTGTCGCGGTCGTCCTCGGGGTAGCGCAGCCGCTCGGAGGGATCGGTGAACCACCGGTAGATCTCGCTGCTGGCCAGGCCCGTGTGGTGCGACTTGTCGCCGAACAGCGCGTCGGCCATCCGGTTCTGCACCAGAGTTTCGCCCAGGTTGGACAGGATGAGCGCCGGGGTGTCGTGGAGACGGTCAAGGACCCGAAGCAGCGCGGGGGCGACGTGCGTCGCGGTCGTCACTGACGTGGGGGCGTTGTGCCCCGCTATCTGGAACAGGTAGTCGCGCTCGTCGCCCGTCAGCCGTAGCGCGCGGGCGAGCGAGGCGAGCATCTGCTCGCTCGGCTGCGGACTGCGGAGCTGCTCAAGCCGCGTGTAGTAGTCGGCTGACATCGCGGCGAGGGCCGCCACCTCCTCGCGCCGCAGTCCCGGGGTACGGCGGCGCGCGCCCACGGGGAGCCCGACATCCTCCGGCCGCAGCGCCTCACGGCGGCGGCGCAGGAAGTCGGCGAGCGCTCTGCGGTCCATGTGTTCAGTATCCGCCCCGCGCCCGAAGGCTCACGACCGCGAGCCAGGGATCGCCGATCCCCCGATAAGCGCTCTCTGCACCGGCGGCGGCCCGCCGCGCAGACTGCAAGCATGAAAATCTCAGGGAACACGATCTTCATCCCGGGCTCCACGAGCGGCATCGGCCTGGCCCTCGCGCTCGCCCTGCGGGCCGAGGGCAACACCGTCATCATCGGAGGTCGGCGCGCCGAACTGCTGGAGCAGATCGCCGCGGAGCACCCCGGCATCGACACTGTACGGATTGACACTGCCGATGCCGCGAGCATCGGCGCTGCCGCGAAGGAAGTGCTGGCCAACCACCCGGACCTCAACGTCCTGGTCACCATGGCCGGCATCATGCGCATCGAGGACTGGCGCGAGCCCGAGTCATTCCTCGCCTCGGCCGAGTCGGTCATCACCACCAATGTGCTCGGCCCGATCCGCCTCATCGCCGCGTTCATCCGGCACCTGCGGGCGCAGCCGGACGCCACCATCGTCACCGTCTCGTCGGGCCTGGCGTTCGCGCCGCTCAAGATCACACCGAGCTACAACGCGTCGAAGGCCGCGATCCACATGCTCAGCGAGTCGATCCGGCTGCAGCTCGCGGACACGAGCGTGCAGATCGTGGAGCTTGAGCCGCCGTCGGTGCGCACCTCGCTGCTTCCCGGCCAGGAGGACAGCGAGTTCGCGATGCCGCTCGACGAGTTCGTCGCGGAGGTCGTCGCGCTGCTCAAGGAACAGCCCGATGTGAAGGAGCTTCAGGTCGAGCGCGTGAAGTTCCTGCGCTACGGCGAGATGCGCGGCGACTACGACCAGGTCGTCGAGACGCTCAACGCATCTGATCCGCACGGTAAAAGCTAAGCTACGCCGGTGGTACGTGGTGGCTGCCGCGGAACAAGTCGTCCGGGTCGTACAGGGCCTTGACGCGGCGAAGCCGATTCCAGGTGCCGGTGTCGAAGAAGGTGCTCGCGTCTGCCGGTTCCTCGACGAAGTTCGGGTAGTCGCCGACGCGGTGCGGCGCGAAGGCGGCGGACAAGATGTCGAGCTCCGCCAGGACTGCCGGCTCTGCGGCCGCTTCGGGAACGACTCCGAGGCCGAACATCGCGATGTGGCCGGGGAGCGTCGCGCGGGCTCCCGCGCCCGGCTCGTGGCGGGCCAGAGCGCCGCCCATGTGGCGGAACTGCACCATCGTGAGGTGCGACCCGGGGCCGGCGATCCGCGCCACGTTCTCGATCGCGGCGGACGGCATCTCGTCGATCAGAGCGGTCGTGGTCCGGTAGGGCAGCGGGTCGGGCGGATCCATCGCGAGCTCGCTGAGGCCGACCGGCGGCTGGATCGCGAACGTGTCCATCTCTGGGCCGAGCCGGCGTAACGGTCGCAGCAGCTCGCGCCCGTCGGCCTCGGTGCCCAGGAACGCCGCCATGACGATGATGAAGGAGCGTCCACGAACCATCTCGGGGACGGACGGCAGCGGCGGGAAGTGCAGGACGGTGGCCCAGGAGGTGATCTCCTCGGGGAGGGCCGGCAGCAGCTCGGCCCAGGCGTGGAAGATCTCTGAGGTCCGCTCGATCGGGAAGAACATCGCGCCGGAGTAGAGCTCGCGTACGGGGTGAACGGCGAACTCGATCGCGGTGACGATGCCGAAGTTGCCCCCGCCGCCGCGCAGTGCCCAGAACAGCTCGGGCTCGTGTGCCGGGTCGGTGCGGATGAGGTGGCCCTCCGCCGTGACGAGCTCGATCGCGGTCACCGCGTTCGCCTGCATGCCGTACTTGCGGGCGAGCCAGCCGATCCCGCCGCCGAGCGAGTAGCCGACGATCCCCACGTCCGGTGAGGAGCCGTGCAGGCCCGCGAGCCCGAGCTCGGAGAGACGCGCTGTCACCTTCTCCCATTTGGTCGCCGCGCCGGCGCGGACCCGGCGGGCGTCGGCGTCGATCGAGACTCCGGTCAGTGCCGACGTGTTCAGGAGCAGCGTTCCCGCCAGCGAGCCCAACGGGCCGGGGTTGTGGCCCGTGGCCTGAGCGGCGACGCGAAGACCGCGCCGGCGCGCGTGGGCGATCACGGCGGAGACCTCGCGATCGTTGGCGGGAAAGGCGATCGCTTCGGGCCGCTGATCGATCATCAGGTTGAAGGTCCCGCGCGCGGTGTCCCAGTCGGGATCGCCGGGGTGCACCATGCGGCCGAGGTCGCTCGAGGTATCGATGATTGTCATCTGAGGTCCTTTCACTCGATGTCCCGGCCAGCATCCGGCGATGCGGGCCTGGCGGGCATCGAGGCGGTCCCCATACAGCCGCCTGAAGGATTTCGGGTGGAGACCTCTAGGTGACCCCTAGGAATCCCTTAGGGATCCCGACGTCGCGACGGCGAGCACGCGCTCGAGTTCGGAACGTGAGCGGATCCCGAGCTTGCGGTACGCGTTGGAGAGATGGACCTCCACCGTCCCGGGGGTCACGTACAGCTCCTGGGCGATGTCGCGATTGGTGCGCCCGGCCGCCGCGAGGTCCACGACACGGCGCTCTCCGGGGGTGAGCGACTGGACGCCGCTGAGCGCGTCGCGCCGCGGGCGGGCGCCGCAGGCGTGCAGCTCCGAGCGGACGTGCTCGGCGAGGCGTTCCGCGCCGCAGGCACTGGCCACCTCCAGGGCGCGCCGCAGTGGCTCACGCGCCTCGGTCGGCTTCTTGGCCCGTCTGAGCGTGGCGCCGAGCGCGGCGAGCGCCTTCGCGTGCTCCAGGCGGGCGGTTGACCCTTCGAGTACGGACACGGCCTCCCGCAGCCTGTCTTCGTCGCGCTCCAACGTGCCAAGCACCCGTAAGGTCCGCCCGAGCGGCCAGGGCGCGCCGAACGCCCGCGTAACCTCGAGCTCCTGCCGGGTCAGCTCGATCGCCTCCGCGCGGCGGTCCAGCCGGTCGAGCGCCTCGGCCTTCAGCGACCGCCACCAGAGCCTCGCGGCATCGGGAATGGCCGCGCAGTGCGCCGCCAGTTCGTCGGCCGTGGCCACCGCCTCCCCGGCACGGCCGGCGGCGGTGAGCAGCACCACCCGCGTCCCCAGCCACCAGCCCGTCGTGCTATCGCCGGGATCGATCGTTCCAAGGCGTACCAGCAGGCCGGACACATCGGAGCGGCCACGCTCATGCAGGGTCTCGGCCAGGAAGGTGCGGCAGATGGAGACGGAGGAGTCGGCGTGACCCCAGAGTCCGAACTCGCTCTCGGCGGTCCGGAGTGACTCCTCGGCCGCGGCCAGGTCACCGCGCCGCAGGTGGCTGAAGCCGTGCCAGATATGAATCGATGCCGCCGATAACAGCGACCCGCGCCGGTGCGTGTCCGCGATGATCGGCTGCCAGACCTCGACCACCTCGGCACGGTCGGTGACGACGAGGGTGACGATCGCCGCGAACACGATCAGGGCGGGATCGGCCGTCCTGAGGTGGTCGCCCGCGAGCGCCGCGAGGGCCAGCGCGGCGCACTCCGCGGCGTTGCCATCGGTGCAGACCGCCTCCCACGCGGCCATGGCGGCGAGCATCCGCGAACCGGGGCCTCCGCTGGGGAGGCGTCGGTACTCGCGGAGACGAGACAGGTGTCGCGGGTCGCCCGCCCTGAAGATGATGGTCATGAACTCGAACGCCTCGAGTCCCATGCGAAGGTCGTCCGACTCGTCCGGGAGTTCCGTCGCCGCCCGCCGCGCGATCGACGCGGCCTCCTCGGCTGATCCCAGGAACAGCAGCGCCCTGCCCAGCAGCCCGGCCGCCGCGGCGCGGGAGGCGGGTTCGGCCAACTCCTCGTAGGCGAGGGCCAGGTGCTTCGCCGCAGCCCGGCCGCTCGTGAACACCTCCGCCGCGCCCAGTTCCAGCAACAGCCGCCCCCGGTCGGTGTCCGCAGGGGTGTCATCCAGCGCACGCCGCAGGTAGGCGACGGCGCTGTCCACCGCTCCGGCGTGCATCGCGTCGCGCCCCGCCTCCCGCAGCAACTCGGCGGCCCAGCGCTCACCGCGCGGTGCGGTGTGCAGCAGCTGCGCGGCCACCTGCTCGGCGGGTGCACCACTGTCCCGAAGGAGCGCCGCCGCCCGCGCGTGCTGCAGCTCGCGCTCCCCGGGGGACAGCTCATGGTAGATCGCGTCGCGCACCAGCGGGTGAACGAAGGAGAGCGGCAGCTCCGGGCGCAGGATGTCGGCATGGGCGAGGCCGCGCGTCGCCGCGGCCAGGCGCTCTTCCGCGACGCCGGCCAGCTTGGCCACCGTGGGGATTCCAGCCCCGTCGCCCAGCACCGCGACCGCCTGGGCGACCGCCCGGGCCTCAGCCGGCAGGCGGGCAAGCCGCAGCAGGACCGTACGCGACACCGCCTGGGGGCCGATGGCCCTGACGCGCCCGACGTGCCCGGCATCCGGGCGCACACCCTCGCTGCGCAGCGCCGTGACAAGCTGGCTGAGCAGGAGCGGATTGCCTCCCGTGGACTCGTGGCAGGCGGCCAGGAACTCCCCGTCCGGCGCCATTCCCAGGCGCTCCTGGATGAACTCCGCCACGCCCGCCCCGCTCAGCGGCCTGGGACGGACGCTGATCGCGGCCGGGTCATGCGTGATCTCCCCGAGTAACGCGGGGTCGGTGCCGGGCTCGGCGTCTCGCAGGCCCATGAGCAGCAGGATGGGCTGGCTTTCCAGTCGCCGGGCCAGGTACGCGAGGAACAGCAGCGACGGCCGGTCGCACCAGTGCAGGTCGTCGACGGCCAGCAACAGCGGAGCATCCTCCGCCAGGTTGAGAACAAGCCAGTACAGCCCGTGCAGGGAGGCGAAGGTGGCGCCCCCGCCATCCGCGCCGGAGTCCGGCTCGCCGAATACCGCCGCCGCTGAGGTTGCCGCACCGGTGAGCAACGCCTCCCTGCGCTCCGGCTTCGTCAGCTCCGCCTCGAACAGCTGCCGGACCACACCGAACGCGAACTCCCCTTCGAGCCCGCTGCCACGGGCCGAGAGCACGCGCATGGACCCCTCCGCGCGGCGCCGGATCTCGGCGAGCAGCCGGCTCTTGCCGATCCCGGCGGGTCCCTCGACCACCACCAGACGTCCCTCCCCGGCGGTGGCCCGGGCGAAGTGGACGTCGAGCTCGTCGAGCTCTCGTCCGCGTTCGAACAGCCCGTCCATCCCGCCCATGCTAGGCGTGGAGGGCTCGTTAGCGAACCCCGGCGGCGAGTGCCTCCTGGGGGAACAGGTCGTCGAATACCGCGGTCCGGTCGAATGCCATCGCGCGGGTGCGCGCGCGTAGTTCCAGCTCCTGCCGTTCGGCGGCGGACATGTCCAGGATCACCCGGTCCACCGTCGCGGCCAGTTCGCCGATGTTGCCGGGCTCGACGATGATGGCGGTGTCGCCGACCGCCTCGAGGGTCCCACCCGTCGTGGTGGTGATGATCGGTCCGCCGCCGGCCAGCATCTTCTCGGCCAGGGCGATGCCGAACGTCTCGACGAAGTCGGGCTCGGGCTTGGTCGGCAGGGCGTAGGCCGCGCAGCCGCGCATGAGCAGCGGCTTCTCGTGGTCGTCGACATCGGTGAGGACGACCACCCGGTCGTCCTGGTTGGCCAGCGCCTGGACCTGCTCCAGCGACGGCCCGGTGCCGGCGACGACCAGTTTCACGCGTGACCGGCAGCGCATCCGGCCGAAGGCGGTCAGCAGGTCGTAGATCCCCTTGGCCGGAGTCACCCGGGACAGGAACAGGATGTACCCGTCCCGCTCCAGACCACGTTTCGCGAGCGCGGCGTCCACGTGCGCCGGATCCAGGTCGAGAAAGGCGGCGGAGTCGATCGGGGGGTAGCTGACGGTCACGCGGCGCCGGCACTGCTCGGCGAACGTGGTGCCGCAGCGCGCGTCCACCTGCTCGGCCGAGGCCACGATCTCTTCTCGGGTGTACTCGGAGACCGCCACGACCTCGTCGTTGGCCAGGAACGTGGTGAACAGCACGGTCGCCGCGCCGAACCGGCCGTCCCGCAGGCACGACCGGATCACGTTGGTCACGTCGGAGCCGACCGCTTTCACGATGGTGTGGACGTTGGGCGCGAACCCGGCCGCCCGCGCGGACGTGACCGCGTCCATGACCACCGCGGCATGTGGCATGAGATACATGGACAGGCAGGTCGTGGGTACCGGTTCGGCGAGCAGCTCGACGAGGCGGCCGGTGAGGCCCGCCTGGTGGCGGCCGTCCGGCACCCGGTAGTCCCCGACCGCTTCCGGCCGCTCCACGGTGATCCCAGGACTGTACGGCAGCAGCCGATCCAGCGGCTTGAGCGGCAACCCGGCCGCCTGCAGCGTCGAAATCGGCCAGGTCAACAGCCGTACGTCAGCGAACCCGCGGGTCAGCGCCACCTCGGCGAGGTTACGGGCTTCGCCGGAGTGGCCGCAGATGACCGGGTCAGCTCTGACCACGATGACGAGACGGCGACGGGGGGTTGTCATCGTGCTTCCTCCGATGTCGCGGGCGGATCGGAAAGGGACGGGGGGCGGACCCGCCGCCCCCACGCCGAGGGCTCCGGGCCCAGGCGCAGGTGCAACCGGCCGCCACGGTGCACGGTGGTGGCGCTCAGGTGCGTGGCGTGCAGGGGTTTGCCGTTGAGGGTCGCCGACTGGACGTACTGGGCGGGTGGGTCACGATCGATGCCGTCGACACCGATCGGCGTTTCGCGGTGACCGCTGGTCTCGATGACGAACTCGTTGCCACCGGCCCGGAGCACGGCCCGGTCGAACGCGGGGGCGTTGATCAGGAACAGGTTCTGCCCGGCGATCGGGAACAGTCCCAGGGACGCCCAGACATACCACGAGCTCAGGCCGCCTGAGTCGTCGTTGCCGGGGAGACCGCCAGGTCCCGTGCCGAATTGCCAGGTCAATGCCGACTGTACTATCTGGGCCGTGCGGTCGGGCCGGCCCGCGTAGTGGTACGCCCACGGCGCTTCCATGTCGGGTTCGTTGTTCAACCCCTCGAACCGGTTCAGGGCGTATCCGGCCGCCATCTCCGCTGCGGCCGGGCGCTGGCCGGGCTGCTTCACCGGGGCGGCGCCGAAGCCGAAGAACCGGTCCAGCTTGTCGATGAAGGCCTGGTCGCCGCCGGCCAGGGCGATCCTCGCGGCCATGTCATGCAGCAACCGGAACGAGTAGTTCCACTTGCCGCCCTCGTAGAACTCCGAGTCGCGCAACAGTCCCGTGTTCGGGTCGAAGGCGTTGGTCCACTGGCGGCTGCGGTCCTCGAGGTCGTTGGCCAGGCGCCGGTCGTTCAGCGCGCGGGCGACCTGGGCGGTGCAGTGGTGGCCGTAGGCGAGGTCGAGGGTGTGGGTGATCGGGTGCACCACGCCGTGCTCGAAGAAGTCCTCGCCGTACATGCGGCGCAGGTCATCGGCCATGTGCACGAGCGCCCAGTTCCAGTCCAGGCCCGGCAGGCCGAGCGCGTGGGCGTCCGCCAGCGCGGTGTGCGCGAGCGCGCTGCCTTGGCGGAAGAACCGGTCGGCGCCGCGAGCCATCCGATACCCGATGGGGAAGTTGCCCTCCTCCTCGCAGACCCGGATCAGCGACTCCAGCAGGTCCGCGGCCCGGTCCGGGACGATGGCCGCGAGGAGCGGCAGCTGTGTCTTGTAGATGTCCCACATGGTGCACACGTCGAACGCGTACGGTCCAGGGGTCGGCCAGAACGGGCTCTCGTCGTCGGCGAAGCACGGCTTGATCAGCGCATGGTAGAGCGACGTCGCGTACACGGTGCGGCGGGCCGGCGTGCCACCCTCGACCCGGACCCGGTCGAGGTGCTCGCCCCAGCGGACCTGGGTCTGGGACCGCACCGTATTGAACGCCGGGCGCGCGTGCCCGCACTCGCGTTCCAGGTTCTGCCGCGCCTGGTCGCAGCCGCGCAGCGAGAACCCGAGCCGCACCTCGATGGTCTGCCCCGCCACGGTCGGGCCCATGAAGAGCATGCCGAAAGGGCGCAGCGTGGTGTGCCGGATGCTGTCGAAGTCCAGGCGAGTGCCGCCGTCGATGAGCCGCCGGTCGTACCAGAGCATCTGCCGCCAGCCCGGGCTGTCGACGTCCACGTACACCGACAGCGGGACGCCCTCCATCACCACCGTGCCCTGGGCCCGGCCGTGGCCCATGTTCTCCACCTGCGCCCGCAACGGCACCGTACGGCCGAGCTCGATGGCCAGGCCACCGCAGGACAGGTCGATCACGACCCGAGCGCTGCTGTGCTCCGGAAACGTGTACCGATGCACGGCGACCTTGGTGCCCACGGTGAGCTCGCAGCGAACCCCGGTGTCCAGGGTGGCCGCGTAGTAGCCCGCCTCCGCCACCTCGTCGCGCAACGGCCAGGCCTCGCCCAGCACGTCCAGCGGCTGCACCATCGGGGTGACCCGGACGTAGTTGTAGTACTTGCGGATCGCGCCGGTGCCGGACTGCTGGAAATGCGTGAACCCGGACGCCTGCAGCTTCTCGAACATCTCCTCGGGCACGCCCTCGGTGTTCTTCGTGTATCGCCCGTATCCGGTTGGGTACGCACCCGAATAGGCACAGGCCGAAACCATACCCAGGGGCGACGTGGCACCCGGGTGGGTGTTGCCTACCTGAGGCTTCGGCCACCACCAAGTAGCGGCCAGACCGCGCGCCTCAGGCAAGTCAGTGGCCGCGATGCCGATGAATGGATCAACGTTTTCGAGGATGCCGGGACTCTACCCAGAACGATCCCACCTTAGGTTTCGGCAAGATGAAATCCTTCGTCCAGTGCCACAAAAATCTGTCTCCGTGGTTCTTCGCTCGCTCGCTGTAATCATGGCTGCGAGGTCAATTGTGATCGACCGGCAAGGAGCTCGCTGGCTGACAGTTGCCAATCCGTCATGGGGGTTGTTGAGGATTCGGACCATAGGTGCCTATGGCCATAAATGCCATGATCCGCCTAAATCCAATCGTAGGAGTAATCATGATCTTTCGGCGTGTCCTGGCCGTCGCCGCGGCAGTGGCCCTCGCCCCCCTATGGGCAGGTACGGCTACCGCGGACAACGACCACCGCTCCAAAGGTTCGGAGAAGGTGCGCTTCGCCACCTTCAACGCGTCTCTCAACCGGAACGCGGAAGGCGACCTGGTCCGCGACCTGTCCACGCCGGCGAACACCCAGGCGAAGGTGATCGCCGAGATCATCCAGCGCGCGCGGCCCGACGTGGTCCTCATCAACGAGTTCGACTACGACGAGAACGGCACGGCCGCGCGGCTCTTCGAGCAGAACTACCTGTCGGTCGGCCAGGGCGGCGCGAAACCGATCTCGTACCGGTACCGCTTCACCGCGCCGAGCAACACCGGCATCGCCTCCGGCTTCGACCTCAACAACAACGGCGCGACCGTCACCACGCCCGGCGCTCCCGGCTACGGCGACGACGCCCTCGGCTTCGGCAACTTCCCCGGCCAGTACGGCCTGGTGGTCTACTCGAAGTACCCGATCGATGTCCGGAACGCTCGGACCTTCCAGAAGTTCCTCTGGAAGGACATGCCCGGCGCGCTCCTCCCGGACGACGCCGCGACCGCCGCACCCGCCGACTGGTATTCGGCGGAGGAACTCGCGGTGTTCCGCCTGTCCTCCAAGACCCACTGGGACCTGCCCATCCGGATCGGCAAGGAGTCGGTGCACTTCCTGGTCAGCCACCCGACGCCGCCCACCTTCGACGGGGCGGAGGACCGCAACGGCCGGCGTAACCACGACGAGATCCGCTTCTGGGCCGACTACGTGCGTTCCGCCGGTTACATCTATGACGACCGTGGCCGGCGCGGCGGGCTCAAGCCCGGCGAGCCCTTCGTGATCGCGGGCGACGAGAACGCCGACCCCAACGACGGCGACAGCTACGGCCAGGCGATCCAGCAGCTGCTCGACCACCCGAAGATCAATAGTCGCTTCACGCCCTCCAGCGACGGCGCCGCGGAGGCCTCGGCCCTGCAGGGCGGAGCGAACACGACCCACACCGGCGATCCGAAGTACGACACGGCAGACTTCGCGGACACGGCCCCAGGCAACCTCCGCGCCGACTACGTCCTGCCCGCCAAGTGGCTGAAGACAACAGGCGGAGGCGTCTTCTGGCCGCTCTCAAGCGACCCGCTGTCGCGCCTTTCCGGCGTCTTCCCCTTCCCCAGCTCCGACCACCGCCTCGTCTGGCTCGACCTGAAGCTGTAGAGCTACCCGCGGAAACGCTGCCCTGTAGAGGAGCCCTCTACGGGGCCACGGTAGCGGCCAGATGGGCGATCTGCCGGTCATGCAGGCGGCTGAACAGCGTGATCGAGACGGTCGCACCGATGAGGGCGCAGAACATGTCCCACGGCGTGTCCCACTGGTCACCTTGTACGGCGAGGAAAGCATCAGCCGCCTCACCCACAGCGAGCGCCGTCCACCATTCCAGCATCTCGAAGAAGGCGCTGAAAGCCAGGCAGGCGCTGACGGTCAGCACATTCAGCCACGCACCCCGGCGTAGCGGGGATGTCCGCACCAATAGTTCCCGGACCAGGATGGCGGGGACGAAGCCCTGCATCAGGTGGCCGAGGCGGTCGTAGGGATTGCGGGACAAATCCAGCGTGTCCTGCAGCCAAAACCCGAACGGAACCTCGGCGTAGGTGTAGTGGCCGCCCACGATCAGCACCAGCGCGTGTACGGCGAGTAGGCAGCACAGCAGCGAAGTGAGAGGGAAGCGCCCCCACAACACCGCCACCAGCGGCACCCCGATGATCACCCAGACGGTCTCCAGGATCCAGGTGAACCGGTCGTGGGGCGATATCCCGGAGACGGCCAGCGCCAGAACCACGACGACGGCCAACACCAGGGGCAGCCGCCGGGCGGCGGGATCAGCGGGCATACAGGACACTCCACGACGTTCGACGGCAGGACGGGACGACTCGAAGGACTATGTTCGACTCCCGTTTGCCATGCCGTGTGATCTGGTGGTATCACGAGTTTCCGGATCTTCCGCGCCATGTTTTCGCAGGTCAGCTAATTCTGGAAACCCGGAATTCCTTTGATCGTTCGACCGCTGCGGGGAGACGTTATCCGCCCGGCCGCGATGGCCGCGGAAGATGAGACGCTGCCGCGTCGCGAACAGGTCCATGGCCTGCGGGTAGGCCTGGACGAAGGCGACTCCTCGAGCCGGGCGGATCTGCGATCGGGTCCGCTGATGATCGGCGGAATTGAGACATTCTGCTGGCTTCCTAGGACAGGATCGGAATCAATACCCCTCACCGGTGGAGACTTCGATGCGGCAAGACCTGCAGATCAATGCCCCCTGGGGCGTAAGCGCATACGGAGCGGCAAGCGTTAAGGCAGCGCCTGACCTGGTGCGAGTCTTGCTTGGCGTCGAACGGATCGAGCCTTCCCCGGCAGCGGCCTTCGAGGCCGGCCAGGCCAACGTGGCCGGACTGCGCAGGGTCCTACGCAGTCACGAGATCCCCGACGCGGCAGTATCGGCTTCGCGGCTGCGGCTGACCAGCGCCTGGGAGGGCTACGACGCGAGTCGCAAGTTCCTCGGATACAAATGCGTGGCCTCGTTCACGATCGAAACCGCCAACCTTGATGGGCTCCAGCAGTTGCTGATCGACGTGGTGGGCGCGGGAGTCAACCGGGTCGACGAAGTCGATTTCGACGTTCGCGCCAAGGCAGAGCTACGAGCGCAGGCCCGGCGCGCGGCTGTTCAAGCCGCCCGGGCCAAGGCACAGTTGTACGCCGAGGCAGCCGGTGTCCAGCTCGGTCAGATCGTGCACATCCAAGATGTCGACCCGGAATCACTGGGTAACCAGCGCTACCGCGGACATGGCTCAGGCGGCAGCAGCGCTGAAGAAGATTTCGCCCCTGGCCACGTAGTCGTCTCTGCCGCTGTGGTACTCGGTTTCTCGCTGGCGTCTTAACTAGCAGAGTGAGCAGGTCGTCGGTATCCGACGCGGTTCACGCCGGGCCGCACCGGTGCCAGGAGTGGCAGAAGGCGGTATGACCGAGCCGGTGGTTTCGGTGAGGAGTCGCAGCCCCTCGCAATATTCAGATGTGATGTCACAGGGAACCGGATAACGTAGGAAGTGCTTCAGGCGCGAAAGTTCCGGTTGCTTCTTTCTGTCAAGAGAAACCCGGAGCACTCGATCATGCAACAATCGCGCCGATATTGGTGTGGTGAACAAACTTCATATGCACCTCTCCGGTGCGGCGTTAACGGTTACTTCTTCACGCCCCCTCGGGTAGATCCGAATTTCGGGGTCTGGTCGAGGGGCGTGCAGAACCCAGCCAGCCGTTGGCACTCCGATCTCGGAGAGGCACAATCTCAGAAGCGTGCCCGGTGCGTAGGCAACGGTTCCTTCGATTCGAATTCGAGTGGTCGTAGGTTCAAATCCTACCGCCCGGCCCTCCCGCCGGACGTAGCTCAGTTTGGTAGAGCGCTTTGTGTCCGTCGCCGCCTTGATCTCGGGCACGACTTCTGAACATTGGGCCTCTCCCCGTTTTAAGGAAGGGGCCCTTTCATGTCAAAGTTCAATTCCGGGAAGACGCAGGCGGCCGTGTTCAGTCCGGTCACCACGGAAGTCAATCCGAGCGGCCGCACCCATGAGGGTGCGCCCGGATACGTACGTGACGCCAAGGGCGAGCTCTTCCTTCTCGCGATTTCGAACATGGTCGGCGAGGACACCTTCTACGAGAAGGCGGGCGCCCGTGACGAGCGGTTCCGCGCGCTGGTCCACCAGGTTGCCGTGGAGGACGTGGACTGGATGTCGCGGTTCCTGCCGTGGCTGCGTGGTACGGCGAACATGCGGTCCGCGCCGGTGGTCGCCGCGCTGGAGTCGGTGCGGGCGCGCCTGGCGGCCGGTCTGCACGGGGGTAACCGGGAGCTGGTCGAGGGCGTGCTCCAGCGGGCGGACGAGCCGGGTGAGGCGCTCGCTTACTGGACGTCCCGCTATGGCCGTACCATCCCGAAGCCGGTCAAGCGCGGCGTCGCCGACGCGGTGCGGCGGCTTTACACGGAGCGGAACCTGGCCAAGTACGACAGCGACTCCAAGGGTTTCCGGTTCGGTGACGTCATCGATCTGGTGCACCCGGCTCCGCACGCCGACAAGGTGAGCTGGCAGGGTGACCTGTTCGCGCACGCGCTCGACCGCCGGCACGGCCGTGACAAGCCGATTCCGGAGGCGCTGCGCATGCTCCGCGCCCGTGCCGAGCTGCTCGCGCTGCCGGTGGGAGAGCGGCGGGCAATGCTCGCGGAGCCGGAGCGGCTCGCGGCGGCGGGCATCACCTGGGAGGCGCTGGCGGGCTGGCTCCAGGGCCCGATGGACGCTGAGGCGTGGGCCGCGATCATTCCGTCCATGGGGTATACGGCCAGCTTGCGTAACCTCCGTAACTTCGACGAGGCGGGTATCAGCGACGAGGTCGCCGACGCGGTGATCGCGAAGCTGGCCGACCCGGATGAGGTGGCGCGGTCGCGGCAGCTGCCGTTCCGGTTCTACTCGGCCTACCAGGCGGCTCCGTCGCTGCGCTGGGGTCACGCGCTGGACAAGGCGCTGTCGCTGGCCACCCAGAACGTGCCGACGTTCGGCGGGCGGACGCTCGTGCTGGTGGACACGTCCGGGTCGATGAGCAGTGGCACGATTTCGGCCAGGTCGACGGTGACTCCGGTCCAGGCGGCGGCGCTGTTCGGTGTCACGCTGGCGGCGAGGGGCGAGCGGGTGGACCTGTGCGGGTTCGCCGACGGCGTGTTTCTGCACAAGATCAACGCGGGCGCGTCCGTGCTCAAGGAAGTCGGCAGGTTCTGCGGTCGTATCGGTGAGGTGGGGCACGGCACCCAGATCGCCGAGTCGATCCGCCGCACCTACCAGGGCCACGACCGCGTCGTGATCCTGTCCGACATGCAGACCATGAGCGGGTACGGCGGCAATGTCACCGAAGCCGTTCCGAAGCACATCCCGATGTACGGTTTCAACCTGCAGGGTTACCGCCACGCGGCGATGCCCACGGGCATGGGCAACAGGCACGAGTTCGGTGGAATGTCGGACGCGACCTTCAAGCTCATCCCCCTGCTGGAGCGGGGAAATTCGGCCGGCTGGCCGTTCTAGGTTAATGGGAACGCCGTCGTGGGCGTTCCCGGTCCACCCGCAGAGGCATACGCCATGGGTACCCAGAACAGAAGCACCATCCCGCACCAACCGCCGAAGATATCCTCCACCCGCCCATTATTCCCCCAAGCAAATGACTGTTTACGTTTGTGGTTCATCAGCGGAGAATTCGTTTTCCAGGTAGATTTGCCCAGTTAGTGATAGATGCCACAGTCGGCGCGGGGACCACCACGCCCGATCCACGGCCTTAGGGCGAAAAGTTCCCCGCCCCCATACCCTTTCGAGGGACACCAAAGGGAATCCACGACCGCACCCAAGCAAGCCTCCAGGTCAGGGTGGCCGAGGAGTCCCCGGCGGTGATGGTCGGCTGACCGTCACGCTCAACTACGTCACGAACACTCTTTAAGCCGAAGGCATTCTTCCGGGCCGGTGGATTCTCATCCACCGGCCTATTATTGGTCCGTCCTATTCGCGCACGGCGGCGCCGGTGTGCGAGAGTATTTCTATTCAAAGGTATTGAATAATGGTCTTTCGGGTCAGTTGTGTCCGGAGAGCCGGCACACGGGAATCGCGCAGGCGCGTGTCCCGTGCCCACGTCGCGGCGGCGCTCGCGTTGATCGCCGCCCAGGCCGGGATGGGCGCGGCCCACGCGTCCGCAGCGCGTGAGCCCGAGGCCACGCTCCCGCTGAACATCTCCATCGACAACGGGCGCACCAGCGTGCGCCAGGGCGACCGGCTCACCTACACGATCAAGATCAGCAACACCGGAGACGCCGAAACCCCGGTCCTGCGGGTCTTCCAGGCCACGGTGCCGGGGCTCGAAGTGCTCGCCACGACGCCCGAGGCCACGGCCTCGGCGAAGCGGATCGAGTGGAGCAAGTCGCTGGCGGCGCGGGAGGAGGCCGAGTTCAGCGTGACCGCCCAGGTGGGACCGCAGGCCCCGCAAATGCAACGGCTGACGGTCGTGGCCTGCGCCTCGAACAAGAGCACCGACCGGCCGGTCGTCTGCGCGGCCCACTCCGACCGCCTGGAGACTTTGGGATTGCCGATCGAGAGCGAGACGTCCAACTTGGGGCTCTGGTTCACGCTCGCGGGCGTCGCGGCGCTGCTCGCGGCTTCGGGGGTGATCGTGGGCCGGCGGCTGCTCCGGCGGAAGACGACGTCCGAGGTCTCCTGAGGCGGCGTGTCCGGAAAACGCGGCCCCTGACCAGCCTGGGGGCGTGTCCGGAACGACACGCTTGACCAGCCAGAGGCGGCATGTTCGGAAATATGCGCAGGCGGGATGTCCGCGACGATGCGGCCCCTGACCAAGGTGTCAGGGGCTCGCGGCCGGTCACATCTCGGTGCCGCCGGTGTTCATGACCGGGCGGACTTCGATCGCGGTCAGCCGGGCGTCGGGGATCATGGCGGCCAGTTCTGTCGCGCGCTCGGGCTTGTCGCAGTCGATCACGTAGTAACCCGCCAGGAACTCCTTGGCCTCCACGTACGGGCCGTCGGTCACGGCGGGGACGCCGTCCCGTACCCGGACCGTGGTGGTGCTGGACGGGTCGGCGAGAGCGGTGAAACCGACCAGTTCGCCGGACTCCTTGGTGAGGGCGGTGAAGGCGTCGTGTTCGGCGAAGATGGCGGTTCTCTCCTCCTCGGAGAGCGCGTCCAGGGCGGCGGGGTTGACGTGGATCAGCAGGAGATACTTCATGGTTGCTCCTCGTTTGCGGGGCCCCCGGTGGGCCTCTCATAGAGGGGGTCGGAACGGGAGACACGTTCTCGACATCCCCCGCCGGCGTGGCCAGAAAATACCGCGAGTTCTGTCGTACCGCGCTGCTACGGTCTGCCGCATGGTCCTACGCGTGCCGTTCACCGGCGATGAGAAGGAAAGCCTGCGCGCCAGCCTTGACCGGCATCGCACCGCCATCGACTGGAAGATCTCCGGGCTCGACGACGAGGGCCTGCGCCGCAGGATGACCCCGTCGGGAACGAGCCTGCTGGGCCTGGTCAAACACCTGGGGGCAGTGGAATACGGCTGGTTCTGCCAGACCTTCGGCCGGGAGACCGAGCCGCTTCCGTTCGTGGACGACGATCCGGATGCCGACCTGCGGGTGGAGCCCGGGGAGAGCACGGCGGAGATCCTCGCGTTCTACGCCCGCGCGCGGGCCGCCTCCGACCGGGTGATCGACGAACTCGACGTCGAGGATCTCGGCAAGGCGTGGTCCGGGCAGACCGTGTCCCTGCGCTGGGTGCTCATTCACATGATCGAGGAGACGGCCCGGCATGCCGGGCACATCGACATCGTCCGCGAACTGATCGACGGTGTGACGGGGGACCACCAGGAGGACTGAGCGGGACAGCACGGTCTGGCGGCGCGCTCGCCTCGCGTGTGGAAATCGTCAAGACGGCCCTGCTGAGCTGCGATGGGTTACATAATGAAACGCAATGGATGCGCTAAGTGACTACCCCGTTGATGTCAGCGTGCTCGTCCCTGCGTACAACTGCCGGGCTTTTCTTGATCGTTGTTTGACTTCGTTGCTGGTTCAGCGGGTCAGCAAAGAGATCATCGTGGTGGATGACGGTTCCACGGACGACACCCGGTCGCTGCTGGAGCTGTACGCGCGGCATCATTCCGCGATCACTGTCGTCCATCAGGACCACACGGGCACGCCGGGCAGTGCCCGCAATCGCGCGCTGGCCCGGGCCCGTGGGCGCTATGTGTTCTTTTGCGATGCCGATGACTATCTGGGGCCGCTCGCCCTGGAGAAGATGCTCGCCACCGCGGACCGCAACGGGTCGGACATCGTGCTCGGGAAGGTCGTCGGCCATGGGCGGAAGGCTCCGGTGTCGATGTTCCGGGCCAACGCCGAGCGGGTGACCCTGCAGGGCAGCACGGTCTACAACAGCCTGAACGTCTTCAAGCTCTTCCGGAAGACGATGCTGGACCGGCATCGCATCCGCTTCGACGAGTCGTTGCGGGTCGGGGAGGACATGGAGTTCGCGGTGCACGCGTACTGCCATGCCGACGTGATCTCGATTGTCGCCGACTACGACTGCTACCACCTGATGGATCGGGAGGACGGCTCCAGCCTCATGCAGGAGCCGGGCAGCCGGGAGCCGCTCGCCTGGTTGCGGATGGCCAGGATCCCGATCGCGCGCATGATCCAGCATGTGCCGCCCGGGCCGCTCCGGGATCACCTGCTGGTGCGACATTTCACCTTTGATGTGCTCGCCCAGCTGGGGGAGCCGTTCCTGGCTGCCGACGAATCCGCGCGCGAGAAGATCGCCGTCGAGGTGGCCGACCTCTGCCAGGAGTGGCTGACCGACGGCGTCCGCGCCCGGCTGAGCGCCGCCGACAACACCCGCCTCGCCTCGCTGACCGACCCCGACCGGCTGGTACGGCTCGCGCGCGTGCAAGCCGCCCCCCTCCGCCGCCGCCTGACCGCCCTGGAGTGGACCGGCGACCGCCTGCAGATCTCCGGCAGCGTGAAACTGTCCGGTTTCGAGGGATCCGTCGGGCTGTTGCTGAAAGAACGCTCCCAGCGGGCCGAATGCCGGATCCCCGTCACCCGGGTCGCCGATCTGTTCAGCGCCTCCATCGACGTGGCCGACCTGGCGACCGGCATCTGGGACGTCTTCGTCGCCGTCGAATGCGAGGGCATCCGCCGCCTCGGCCGGCTCGGCGCCGATCGGGACCGGCGGTCGACCCGGCCGGTGCCGCGGTTCACCGGTGGGGTGGTGGCGCTGCCGTACCTGACCCGGCCGTACGGCAACCTGAGCCTGGACGTGGGGGGACATGTCGTTCGGGTGCCCGCTTCGGTGCGGTTGACCCGGACCGAGTGGGTGGAGCGGAGGTTTCGGATCGAAGGGCAGGTCATGGTGGGCGGGCGGCCGGGGGCGGCAGCCGTACGGCGCCTGGTCTGGCGGGAACGCCGGACCGGCCGGGAACGCCACGTGGAAGCCGTCGCGACCGGTTCGCGGGGCTTCGCCGCCGAGACCAACCCGCTCGGACGGGGGATCTGGGACGCCTACCTCGAACTCGACATGGGCGGACCGACGGCGAGATTTCCCGTCAAAGTCGGCGAACCGAAAAGCTTGGAGCGCGCCCGCACCTGGTGGCAGGGCACCACCCGCTGGACAACCCGCCCCTACGCGACCGCGGTCAGCCACCGCCTGAGCACTTCGGTCCGTCGCGCCACCTTCTTCACCCTCGCCCGCCGCGCCTTCCGCAGAATCCGCCTGTGAGCCGAACGCATGATCGAATAATTCGTTAATGCGAATTATTTGCAACTGCTCTAGGGTTGTGGGCAAGGTTTAGTAATACGCGGAGGTATGGCCGTGCATGTGCCCGATGGGTTCTTTACCGCATCCGTGTCGATAGGGGCGGCCGTGGTGGCCGCCGCCGGGGTGAGTGTCGCGCTGCGCAACGCCAAGCAGGAGCTTGACGATCGCACCGCGCCGATGGCGGGCCTGGTGGCCGCGTTCATTTTCGCTGTTCAGATGCTCAACTTCCCGGTCGCGGCCGGGACTAGCGGGCACCTCCTCGGGGGTGCGCTGGCCGCGATATTGGTCGGGCCGTATACCGCGGTCCTCTGTGTGGCGGTTGTCCTGCTCGTGCAGGGGTTCTTCTTCGCCGATGGCGGGTTGACCGCGCTCGGCATCAACATCACCCTGATGGGGATCGTGACGGCCGCCGTCGCGTGGGCGGTCTTCCGGCTGATCGTGCGGGTGGCGCCCAACCGGGCGGCGATCGTGGCCGGCTCGTTCGTGGCGGCGCTGGTGTCGGTGCCGGTCGCGGCGCTGGCTTTCGCGGCGCTGTTCGCGATCGGCGGGACCGTGCCGATCGACGCGGGCGCCGTGGCCGCCGCCATGGGTGGCACGCACGTGCTCATCGGCATTGGCGAGGGGCTGATCACCGCCGTGACGGTCAGCAGCGTGCTGGCCGTCCGCCCCGATCTCGTGTACGGCGCGCGCGGCCTGACCAAGCCTCTCGTCCTCAGAACGGCGGACGGCGAGCGAGTCGTGGCAGCGCCCGATAGAACAGAGGCCAAGCCGATCCGGCCGTTCCTGGTGGGCGCGGGGATCGTGTCGCTGCTGCTGGCCGGGGTCGTCAGCTTCTTCGCGTCGAGTTCCCCCGACGGTCTGGAGAAGGTCGCCGAGGACAAGGGCTTCCTCGGCCAGGCCGGTGACCACCTGTTCGGCGGATCCGCGCTGGCCGACTACGGCGACGTCGGCGGCATCCCGGTCGGGGTCGCGGGCGTGCTCGGCGTGCTGATCACGCTCGCCGTCGGCCTGGGCATCGCCCACCTCGTCCGGCGAAAGCGGAAGGTCACCACGTAAGTGGGCGCCGGACACCACCACCAGCTCTACCGCCCGGGGGCCACCCTCGTGCACCGGCTTCCGCCGCAGTGCAAACTGCTGGCGGTGGCCGCGTTCGCGATCGTCGTGGTGGCCACGCCAAGGGAACGATTCCTGGCCTTCGGTGGATATCTCCTGCTATTGGCCGCGGTCGCCGCGGTCGCCAGGGTTTCGCCCGGGTTCGTGCTCCGGCGCATGGTGGTCGAGCTGCCGTTCGTACTGTTCGCGTTCGCGATCCCGGTCATCGGTCTGGGCGAGCGCATCTCGATCTGGGGCGTCTCGCTCAGCGTGGACGGACTGTGGGCGAGCTGGAACATCCTCGCCAAAGCCACCCTCGGCGTGATCGCCTCCATCCTGCTCGCGGCCACCACCGAGCCCCGCAGCATGCTGCTGGGCGCCCAGCGGCTGCGCATGCCCCAGCTGCTCGTGCAGATCGCCACGTTCATGCTCCGCTACCTGGACGTGGTGCTCGACGCCATGCGCCGGATGAAGGTCGCCCGCGAGTCCCGTGGTTTCCAGGCCAGGGACCTCCGGCAGGCCCCGATCCTGGCCAAATCGGCGGGCGCGCTCTTCATCCGGTCGTACGAGCGGGGCGAACGGGTGCACCTGGCCATGCTGAGCAGGGGCTACACCGGCACAATGCCCATTTATCGCGATATTTCCGCTGACGTTCGCCAGTGGTTGCTCGCGGGCGCGCTCCCCGTCGCGGCGGCGGCCTTACTGTTCATTTCATGACGCTCGAAGTACGGGATCTCGCCTACGCCTACCCCGACGGGACCCAGGCCCTGTTCGGGGTCGACCTGCGGATCACCCGGGGCGAGCGGGTGGCCCTGCTCGGCCCGAACGGCGCGGGCAAGACCACCCTGGTCATGCACCTGAACGGCATCCTCACGGCCGGGCACGGAACCGTCCGGGTGGCGGGCCTCCAGGTCGGCAAGGAGAACCTCCAGGAGATCAGGCGCCGGGTCGGCCTGGTCTTCCAGGACCCCGACGACCAGCTCTTCATGCCGACCGTCCGCGAGGATGTGGCCTTCGGCCCGGCCAACATGGGCGTCCGCGGCGCCGAACTCGACCACAAGGTCACCGACGCACTCACCCGCGTCGGCATGCTCGACGCCATCGACCGCCCTCCGCACCACCTCTCCTTCGGCCAGCGCAGGCGCGTCGCCGTGGCCACCGTCCTCGCCATGGACCCCGAAATCCTGGTCCTGGACGAACCGTCCTCCAACCTCGACCCCGCCTCCCGCCGCGAGCTAGCCCAGATCCTGAAAAATCTGGACGTGACCGTGCTGATGGTCACCCACGATCTCCCCTACGCCCTCGAACTGTGCGAACGCGCCCTCATCCTGAGCGACGGTGTCATCGCCGCCGACGGCCCCACCCGCGACATCCTCGCGAACGAGTCCCTCCTGACCGCGCACCGCCTCGAGCTCCCCTACGGATTCGCGATCCCTTCCACGGGGACATGACTGAGGGTGATGCGGAAGTAAAGTGGGGCTCGCGGAGGAGGTTCCTATGAAGCTGCGGCTCGCGCGGAGGTCGCTCTCCGGCGCCGTCGTGGTGGCTGTCGAGGGCGAACTCGATCTGTTCACCGCACCCTTCCTGCGCGATGAGGTCCGCGACGCCATCAAGCAGGATGGCGCCATCCTGGTGCTCGACCTCACCTCGCTGTCGTTCATGGATTCGAGCGGGTTGAGCGTGCTGATCGAGGCGTGGCGGCTGGCCACGAGCGAGGGCGGCGGGGTGACCCTCGCCGCGCCCCAGGCGCCGGTGGCCCGGATCCTGCGGACCACGGGGCTGGATCGGCGGATCAAGGTCTACCCGGATGTCGACACGGCCATTTTGGGGCACCCCGAGTAGAACTTCATTCGGTTGGCGGGTTAGGGTCCGGCTATGGACCTGAAGGATGCAGCAGCAATCATCTCGGGCGGTGCGAGCGGTCTCGGCGAGGCCACAGCCAGGGAACTGGCGGGCATCGGCGCGACCGTGGTCATCGCCGACCTGAACGAGGAGCGCGGCAAGGCGCTGGCCGACGAACTCGGGGGCGTCTTCGTCCGCACCGACGTTTCGGACGAGGCCTCCGTACAGGCCGCGGTGGACGCCGCAGTGGCGACCGGCAAGCCGTTGCGCGCGGTGATCAACAGTGCCGGGATCGGCTGGGCCTCCCGGACGGTG
The DNA here is from genome assembly GCF_039871605.1 of Acrocarpospora sp. B8E8. NCBI lineage: Bacteria > Bacillati > Actinomycetota > Actinomycetes > Streptosporangiales > Streptosporangiaceae > Acrocarpospora > Acrocarpospora sp. B8E8. Next base: position 36,997 of record NZ_JBDPLV010000016.1, read on the forward strand.
AACCGGGACGGCTCGCCGCACGACCTCGCCTCATATCGCAAAGTGATCGACGTCAACCTGATCGGGACCTTCAACCTGATGCGGATCGGCGCGGCCGCCATCGCCAAGACCGAGCCGGTGGGGGAGGACAAGGCGCGCGGCGTGGTCATCAACACGGCGTCGGTGGCCGGGATCGAGGGCCAGACGGGGCAGGTGGCCTACTCGGCGTCCAAGGGCGGCATCATCGGCATGACGCTGCCCGCCGCCCGTGACCTGGCCGCCATCGGGGTGCGGGTGCTGACGATCTGCCCGGGCATCATCGACACCCCGATCTACGGCTCCGGGCCCGAGTCGGACGCGTTCAAGGCGCAGCTGTCCGCGCCGGTGCCGTTCCCCAAGCGCATGGGCCGCGCGTCGGAGTTCGGCCACCTGGTCCGGGCCCTGGTAGAGAACGACTACATGAACGGTGAAATCATCCGCTTCGATGGCGGCATCCGATTCCAGCCGAAGTAACCCAAGCCTTGGAGAGGTCTCGTGTCTGACGAGGTTCTGGTAGAAACCGACGGCGGCGTGGCCGTCATCACGATCAACCGGCCGAAGGCGAGGAACGCGGTCAACGGCGCGGTGGCGCGCGGCATCGCCGCGGCCGTGGACGAGCTGGACGCCCGGGTGGACGTCTCCGCCCTGGTCCTCACCGGCGCGGGCGGCACGTTCTGCTCGGGGATGGACCTGAAGGGCTTCCTGGCCGGGGACTTCCCGGCGCTGGAGGGCCGCGGGTTCGGCGGTCTGGTCGAATCGCCGCCCAAGAAGCCGCTGATCGCGGCCGTCGAGGGGTACGCGCTCGCGGGCGGCTTCGAGCTGGCCCTGGCCTGCGACCTGATCGTGGCGTCGGAGGAGGCCAAGTTCGGGCTGCCGGAGCCCAAGCGGGGTCTGGTGGCCGCCGCCGGCGGGATCATGCGGTTGCCGCGGCGCATTCCGTACCACGCGGCGATGGAGATCGCGCTCACCGGCGATCACTATCCGGCGGCGCGCCTGTACGAGCTGGGCCTGGTGAATCGGGTCACGCCGGCTGGGGGAGCGCTGGCGGGCGCGCTGGAGCTGGCCAAGAAGGTCGCGGAGAACGCGCCGCTGGCGTTGACGGCGACCAAGAGGATCGTCCTGGAGTCCCAGGATTGGTCGCAGGAGGAGATGTTCGCCAAGCAGAGCGAGATCGTCAATCCGGTCTTCGGCTCGAAGGACGCGATGGAGGGCGCGGCGGCTTTCGCCGAGAAACGCGCTCCCAACTGGCGGGGCGAGTAACTCCGGGCCGTGAGGATGCGCCGGTGTCTGGACTGAGGAGCGAAGCGACGAGGGAAGACACCGGGGTTGAGCATCCGAACCGCGATGCGAAGCATCGCCATGAATCCGCCGGTGTCTGGACTGAGGAGCGAAGACACCGGGGCCGAACCGCGATGCGAAGCATCGCAATCAATGGGTGGGGTAGTCCGCGCTCATGGCACGAACTGCGTACGGTAAAGGCATGAGCGACGGACTCCCCCTCAACCCGACCCCCCGGGAGCGCACGGCCAGCCTGCTGTCCGGGGCCCTCGGCAGCGTCATCGTCATGCTGTTCCTGGTCGGCGGCATGTGGGCGCTGGAAATCGTCGACTACCTCCAGGACGGCGCCCTGGACCGGTATGGCATCGTGGCCCGGGACCCGGACGGCCTGGTCGGCATCTTCGCCGCGCCGTTCCTGCACGCGGGCTTCCCGCACCTGATCGCGAACTCGCTGCCGCTGCTGATCCTGGGGTTCCTGGCCGCGATCCGGGGCGTGGGCCGGTTCCTGGGCGTGAGCCTGATCATCATCGTGGTGAGCGGCCTGGGCGTCTGGCTGGTCGCCCCGCCGAACACGGTGACGATCGGCGCCAGCGGGCTGGTATTCGGCTATTTCGGTTATGTCGTGGGGCGTGGGCTATTCGACCGCCGGATTCTCGACATCGTGCTGGCCGTAGTCGTCGCGGTCATGTACTACTCGATTATTTTCGGGATTCTGCCCGGCGAGGAGGGAATCTCCTGGCAGGGGCACCTGTTCGGCCTGATCGGCGGAGTCCTGGCGGCCTGGCTGCTGCGCCGCAGGCGGGAGTACTGACACAATTGTTCTTGTGAATTTGGGCCCCCTGGAGCGTGCGATCATGGACGTGATCTGGGACGCCAAGAAATCCCTGCTCATCCGTGAGATCCAGGAGCAGCTCAACGACGGCGCCGAGAAGCCGCTGGCGTACACCACGATCCAGACGGTGGCCGAGCGGCTGGTCCGCAAGGGCCTGCTGAGCAGGGCCCCGGAGCGTAAGGCGTTCCGCTACGGCGCGGCCCGATCGCGCGCCGAGCACCTCACTGAGCTGATGCTGGACGCGCTGGCCGAGAGCCCGGACCGGTCGCCGGTGCTGAGCAGGTTCGCGCAGAGCGTCGATCTGGACGACGCGCTGCGCCTGCTGGACGAGCTGGCCCGCCGCGCCGGGCGAGGCCCGGCCGAGCAACCGCCTGGCTGGGTGCCCCCGCCCGGTCAGGGCGACTAGAGCCGCTCGACGACGTAGTCCACGCAGACCGTGAGCGCTTCGACGTCGGCCGGGTCGATGGCCGGGAACATGGCCACCCGCAGCTGGTTGCGGCCCAGCTTGCGGTAGGGCTCGGTGTCCACGATGCCGTTGGCGCGCAGCACCTTGGCCACCGCGTCGGCGTTCACCGAGTCGTCGAAGTCGATCGTGCCGACCACGTTCGAGCGCTGCGCCGGGTCGGCCACGAACGGCGAGGTGTAGGCGGTCTTGTCGGCCCAGGTGTAGAGCCGGGACGCCGAGTCGGCGGTCCTGGCGGTGGTCCAGGCCAGGCCGCCGTTGCCGTTCATCCACTCGATCTGGTCGGCCAGCAGGAACAGCGTCGCCACGGCGGGCGTGTTGTAGGTCTGGTCCTTGGCCGAGTTGTCGATCGCGGTCGGCAGGCTGAAGAACTCGGGGATGTATCGCCCGGACGCGGCGATCTCCTCGACCCGGGCCAGCGCGGCCGGGGAGAACAGGCCCAGCCAGAGGCCGCCGTCGGAGGCGAAGCTCTTCTGCGGCGCGAAGTAGTAGACGTCGAAGTCCCCGGCGGCGACCGGCAGGCCGCCCGCGCCGCTGGTGGCGTCCACCAGGACCAGCGCGTCGCCGGAGCCGACCCGGGAGATCGGCATGGCCACGCCGGTGGAGGTCTCGTTGTGGGTCAGCGCGTAGACGTCCACGCCGGGCTCCTCGATCGGCAGCGGGTGGCTGCCGACCTCGGCGGAGATGACCGACGGATCGGCCAGCCAGGGGGCCTTCTTGACGACCGCGCCGAACTTGGACGAGAACTCGCCGAAGTGCAGGTGCTGGGACTTCTCCCGGATCAGACCGTGCGCCGCGATGTCCCAGAACGCGGTGGTGCCGCCGTTGCCGAGCACGACCTGGTAGCCCTCGGGCAGCGAGAACAGGTCGGCGAGGCCGGAGCGGATCCGGGCCACGAGGTTCTTGACCGGCTGCTGGCGGTGCGAGGTGCCCATCAGGCTCGCGCCCGGCCCGGCGAGGGCCGCCAGCTGCTCGGGACGCACCTTGGATGGCCCGCAGCCGAAGCGGCCGTCGGCGGGCTTGAGGTCAGCGGGAATCACGATGTCAGCCACTCAACCAAGCCTACTGAGGGGGTGCGATGGTCCGGACCCGGGTCCGCATCCTGAGATGGAGCTCCCCCTTGACGTAACGGACCGCAGCTCCCATTGTTCGGCATGAGGAGTCGCTCCCACTCCGCCCTAGCGAAGTGTGAGATCACGCATATGGCCGATTCCGGTGGCACCCTCTCCGAGCGCGAACTCACCGTGCTCTCGTTGATCGGCGCGGGCAGCAGCGCGAAACACATCGCGGCGCAACTCGGGATCAGCGCGTCCACGGTGGAAAGCCACAAACGCCGCATCTACGCCAAGCTCGGCGTCACCCACCAGAGCCAGGCGGTCTCGCAGGCCATCGCGCTGGGCCTGTTCGACACCCCGCCCAAGGATCGGGACGAGGCCGAGATGGTGGTCGTGCACGCCCGGCCGGGCGCGCCGGTGGACCAGGTCACCCAGGCCCTGCTCGGCCACGGCCGCCCGTTCGTGCTGACGCCCGAGCTGGACCCCGCGCTGTGGCGCTGGCGGGGCCGGTTCATCACCGTGCTGATGGATCCGGCCCCGCCCGACTGGCAGGCCACCACCCGGTTCCGCGCCCCGGTGGTGGTGATCCCGTCGGTACGGCCAGGCGACGGTCTCGTCCGGGAGGCCATGCGGTACGGCGCCCGCGCCCTGGTCTGGCTGGAGGACGTGCCCGACCTGCTGTGCACGACCCTGGCCATGGTCGCCCACGGCTACGTGATCATGGCGGGCACCCACCTCCCCGCCGGTCCCTCGCCGGAGCTGAGCGCCAGGGAACGCGACATCCTCGACTCGATCGCCACCGGCCACACCCTCCAGCAGACCGCCCGCTCCCTCGGCATCTCGGTCAAGACCGTGGAGAACACCCAGGGCCGCCTGTTCCGCAAGCTGGGCGCCCGCAACCGGCCGGAGGCCCTGACGAACGCCTACCGCCAGGGCCTGGTGCCGGGCTGAGCTACTGGCCGCGGCTGGTGGGATCGACCCGGGCGAAGGTGAGCAGGTCGACCATGCGGAAGTCGCCGGCGCCGCCCGAGCGCCGGGGCAGGGTCGGCACCCAGGACGGGTTGGTGCGCAGGTAGGAGGCGTTGTCGAGCTGGAGCAGGCCGATGAAGACCTCGCCGACGATGCGGGCGCCCACGCCGGCCAGTTTCAGGCCGCCCGCGACCTTGGCCTCCTTGAGGATGTAGTACCAGAGCGGGGTGCTGGCGGGCAGGCCGTGCCCGATCGCCTGCAGCTCCGGGAAATGCTGGGACTCCAGAGCCGGGATGCCGATCGCCCGCGCGATGTTCTGCCCGGACGGGATCGACCAGGTCACGTGGCGCAGCAGGTTGCGCTGCACCAGCGAGGTGGGCGGGTCGCCGGACGCGATCGCGGCCAGCGGCAGGTTGAACAGCGGGGTCGAGATCTTGGTGTCGATGCGCTTGTTGGGCCGGACCTGGCCGTCGCCGAAGTCGAAGAAGGTCTGCCAGCCGATGAAGCGCCGCGGCGCCCTGGCCCCGCCGCGCAGGTCGACCGGGTCGGCCTGGCCCAGCCCGGCCGGGTCGAAGATGAAGCCGAAGAACGCCGAGCCGTCGCTGTTGCCGGCCAGGTTGGCGCGGTAGGACGGGCGCACCATGCTGTGCCCGAACCGGTAGCAGGCGCCCTGGAACTCCACCGGGATGAACTGCTGGCCCGGCGCGGGCCGGTAGAACCGGCGCCCGCCGGTGAGGATCGAGTTGACCACGTCCTGGCCGATGACCAGGGGCAGGAACTCGTGCAGGATGATCCACTGGTAGTGCCAGCGGACCAGCTGCTGGGCGGCGGCGAAGACGTTCGCGCCTTGGCCCTGGGCGCGGAGGTGGTCGACCACCCGGTTGTGGAACAGCAGGAACGCGCAGTGCAGGCCGGAGATGATCAGGTTCTCGTCGTTGCGGGGGTCGCCGATGATGGCCTGGCCGTTGGCCATCCGGGGCAGGTCCTCGAACAGGCCGCCGCTCTCGACCTTGAGCTTGGCGGTGTCGGCGGGGTTGTAGAGCTGCGGGTCGGCGACCGGGCCGCGGCCGTAGACCGAGTCCAGGTCGAGGCCGGGCGTGCGGGTGTTGGGGGTCGCCTCCGGCGCGGTCACCGTGCCGAGCGGGGAGGACCGGTCGAACGTCATGTCGTGGTCGAGGAACTGACCGAGGAAGGTGACACCCGCCGTGTGGGTGGCATTGTCGAGATTGTTAGGGCTGAGTTCGGGGTTCGTGATCAGCCGGATCGGGCCTTCCGCCAGCGGGTCCTTGGCGTCCACGATGCCGCCCGGGCGGCCCATTTCCACCAGGGCGTTTCGCAGGCTGGGCGGGTTGAAATCGGCGAACGGCGGCAGGGTGAAGATACGTCCGAAACGGTCGGGCGGGACCGCCGTTCCGCCTGCCTGCGTGGTAACTGTCCTGGCTATCGCTTCGGCTGGGGCCAGGGTCAGCGCCCCAGCTCCCGCGCCCAGGCCGGCGAGAAATCCCCGCCGGCTCACTCCCCGGTCCGGTCCGTGCTCGGCCATCGAGGCTCCTGTGGCTTAGCGGCATTTGTCCGGGAATTATGTAATCCGTAACTTTCGCGACTCAAGGGACATCGGTTGACAATAAACCCTTAAGGGGAGTTATCTGGCAATTTACCCCTAATCGGAATTGGGGGTAAATTGAATAAGGGTTGAGCGGAAGGATGCGGATGATCGCGGCGGATCAGCGGCGACTGCACGGGGTGCTGGAGGGGCTCCTGCGGCGGCCCTCGTTCTGGCGGCGGGATCCCGCGTTGCCGGTGCTCCTGCTGGTCGGCGAGCAATCCCCGGCCACCGCGCTCGCGCTGGCGGAGCCGTTCAAGGGGAGCCTGCCGTACGCGGCACCGGCCGGGGAGGAGCTGAAGGACGTCGCGGCGCTGGTCAACGCGCTGGCGGGGGAGAACGGGGATCTGGGGGCGTCGGTCGGCGGGTCGTTCCTGCCGGCGCCGCGGTTTCCGCTGGCGCAGTTCGTGCTCTGGGCGCGGGAGCAGCGTGCTCTGCGGCCGGAGGAGTGGACCGGGGTCTGGCCGCCCGCGCCCGAGTCGCGCAAGGGTCAGGACGAGTTCCGCGCCCGTTACCGGAAATGGCGCTGGGAACGTTACGGCGAGCGTCGGGTCAGGCGGACCGCCGCGGACTTCGTAGTTCGGGCCGCCACCACCTGGGTGCCGCTCGGCATGGCCGTGGCGCTGCTGGCCGGGTGGGACGTCGTCGATCTGCTGTCGCTCATCCCCTGGGTGGTCGGTCTGATCGTGGCCGCCGCGGGCACCGCCGTGCAGGCCGCCTTATCGATCAGGGGCACCTTCTTCTCCGGATGGTTTCGCCGCCACCGCTACGAGAATCTTCGCCGTAAACGCTTCGAGAGCCGCCACAAGTACGCGCTCCGCCTGGCCGCCGTCCCCGACCTGGACAAACTGCTGGTGTACGCGATGTTCCAGGATCTGCGGCAGGCGTACCAGAAGTGGTTCATCCCCTGGCCGAGCTGGGGCCGCGGCTGGTACTGCCTGCTGGTCCTGGCGGAACCGGGCGCCGGGGGAACACGCTTCTTGAGCGTGATGCGCGATGTCATCGCTGATACCGGCGTATATCCGCCGATGATCGTGCTCGCCGCCGGAGATGCGCCGCTCCCGGCCACCCCGCCGGTACGGCCGCTGGAACGCCTCCCCGAGGCGATCGACGACTGGCGGGCCCAGGTGCCCGACCTCTTCATCCCGGTCACCGTGAATGAGTCTGAGCTCTCCGACATAGGGGCATTTCGCCCGACGCCGCTGCGGGCCTTCGGCTACTGGGCGGTGGTCGCGCTGCTGGCCTTCGGGCCGCTCGCGGTGGTGGGCAGGACCTGGATCGGCTGCGGCGGCGGGCTGCGCGAGGTCGCCGGGCAGTGCGTCGGCCTCAGCGACGACCTGAACGAGATCGACCCCGACCCGCTGCTGGCCCCCGTCCTGGAGCGGATCCAGCGGCAGAACCGCGACGTCGAGGACGGCCAGCGGGTGATCACGGTCTTCTACCTGGGCCCGCTGACCACCAACCGGAGCGGCGGCGACCAGATCAGCGGCTCGATGGGGGAGCTGGCCGGGATCGCCGCCCGGCAGCTGGCCTACAACCGGCTGCACAGCTGGCAGATCAGGGTCGAGTTCGCCAACGCGGGCCAGGACTTCGTCAGCGCCGCGTACGCCGCCCAAATGATCAAGGATCGGGCGGCCGGGGATCCCGACATCGCGGGGGCGATCGGGTTCGCCTGGAGCCGTACCGAGACGCAGGACGCGATCCGGCTGCTCAGCGACGCGCACATGCCGATGCTGAGCACCACCAACACCGCCGACACCACGCCCCTGGTGTACGGCAGCAAGCCCTCCCCGTCCTTCTTCCGGATGGCCGCCCCCAACTCGGCCCAGGCCAAAGCCGCCGAATACTGGCTGCAACAGGGCCTGCCCGGCGGCACTAAGGTGCCCACCGACAAGGTCGCCATCCTGCTGGAAGTCGACGAGCTCAAGCGCGAGCTCTACAGCCAGGACCTCGCCGACGGGCTCACCAAGCGGCCCGAGGCCCTCTACGCCAAAGCCAGGCAGTACGTCTTCCGGGACGGCGACCAGCTGGCCGCCCAGGTCGACCAGGCCTGCCAGGACGGCGCGGCGGTGCTCTTCTACACCGGGCGCTCCAGCTATCTGGGCACCCTGATGGACACCAAGGAACACCAGTGCGACGGCGCGGTGCGGGTGCTCGCCGGGGACGAGGTGACCGGGCGGCTGTCGCAGATCCTGGCCGACGGATCATCGGTCAACAACCCCGAGATCTCCTTCATCGCGCTGAACGACGCGCGCGCGGAGCAGGACGGCTCCGGCGCGATCAACGACACCCAGCGGGAGATCGAGGCGTGGATCCGGGACGTGCTGCCCGCACGCGGCCGGTCGGTGTCGCGGGTGCACGCCCGGATGGGCTACGACGCGCTCCTGGCGATCACCAGCGCCATCGACCAGATCAAGGCCACCAACGTGGATCCGGCGGTGAACATCGCGCAGAGCGTCGCGTACAACCTGCGCGGGCTTGGGGTGGACGGGCACATCCAGGGCGCGACCGGGAGCTTCTACTTCTCCACCGATGCCGACTTCCACACCGCGCTGCCCAGAGAGCTGTGGCTGTTCTCCAGCGAGCGGGGCCAGGCCGTCCCGGTGCTGCGCGGCAAGTGCACCGTGGATTCGAACAAGTCCGACCCCGCCGAACTCGACGTCAGCTGCACGACAGAGCCCGCGACTCCATGAGCCGCGGGCTGATCACAATTAGCGCTTGACGTCGGCTAGCGAGCGCAGCGGCGGGCCCACATAGGTCGCGCTGGGGCGGACGAGCCTGCCCGTGCGCTTCTGCTCCAGGATGTGGGCGGCCCAGCCGGCCGTGCGGGCGCAGGTGAACATCGAAGTGAACATGTGCGAGGGGACGTCGGCGAAGTCCAGGATGACCGCGGCCCAGTACTCCACGTTGGTGGCGAGCACCCGGTCCGGCTTGCGTGCGTGCAACTCTTCCAGCGCGGCCGTCTCCAGCGCCGCCGCCACCTCGTAGCGAGGCGCGTCCAGCTCCTTCGCGGTCCGCCGCAGCACCCGGGCTCGCGGGTCCTCGGCCCGGTACACCCGGTGCCCGAAGCCCATCAGCCGCTGGCCCTTGTCCAGCTCGCTCTGCACCCACTTCCTGGCGTCGCCCATCTGCTCGACGCCCTCGATCATGTGCAGCACCCGGGCCGGGGCGCCGCCGTGCAGCGGGCCCGACATGGCCCCCACCGCGCCGGACAGGGCCGCGGCCACGTCCGCGCCGGTCGAGGCGATCACCCGCGCGGTGAACGTGGAGGCGTTCATGCCGTGCTCGGCGGCCGAGGTCCAGTACGCGTCGATGGCCTTGACATGCCGCGGATCGGGATCGCCCCGCCAGCGGATCATGAAACGCTCGACGATGGTCTCCGCCTCGTCCACCCGCCGCTGCGGCACCATCGGCAGGCCGAGGCCACGGGCGGACTGGGCGACGAACGACAGCGCCGTCACCGAGGCGCGGGCGAGATCGTCGCGGGCCTGGGCGTCGTCGATGTCGAGCAGGGGCCGGAAGCCGTACGCGGGCGCCAGCATGGCCAGAGCGCTCTGCACGTCGACCCGGATGTCACCGGAATGGACAGGAACGGGGTACGGTTCCGCCGGGGGGAGGCCCGGTTCGAACTCGTTGTCGACCAGCAGACCCCAGACGTTCCCGTAGGAGACCCGGCCGACCAGCTCCTCGATGTCGACGCCCCGGTATCGCAGGGCGCCCCCTTCCTTGTCCGGTTCCGCGATCTCGGTCTCGAAAGCCACCACGCCTTCGAGCCCGGGTTTAAAGTCGGACACTCTCGGCCGCCTCCCTCTCTTGTGAAGTCAAAAAGCCTTGATGTCGAGATACCGGCGGGTCAATTTAACCTCCCGCGTTCCTGCGGGTCGCCCCCGGTCCCTCCCGAACGCCGTCGTCCCAGGTAGGGGGTCGTGCGTCAGACATCTACCAAGCGCGCAAGAATACCTTTTCGTGGACAGCGAGACGCACATGGCGGGGCTCCGCCGCAGCTACAACGGCGAGCCCCTGCTCGACGTGGCCGACGACCCGGTGACGCAGTTCACCAGGTGGTTCGCCGACGCGGTCGACGCCGGGCTCCCGGAACCCAATGCCATGATTCTGGCAACCAGCTCGGCCGGGGGAAGACCCTCGGCGCGGACAGTTCTGCTGAAAGGCTTCGACGAGCAAGGTTTCACGTTCTTCACCAACTACGAGTCGCGGAAGGGGCGCGATCTGGCCGAGAACCCGCGCGCGTCGCTGGTCTTCCCGTGGCATGCGATGCGCCGCCAGGTCCGGGTGGAGGGTTCGGCCGTGCGGGTCGCGCGCGAGGAGACCGAGGCCTACTTCCGGTCCCGGCCGTACGGCTCGCGCATCGGGGCGTGGGCCTCCCGGCAGTCGGCCGTGGTGCGGTCGCGGGAGGAACTCGACCAGCGGTATGCCGAGCTGGCCGCGCGGTGGCCGGAGGATCCGCCGGTGCCGGACTTCTGGGGTGGCATCCGGATAGTCCCGAGCGAGATCGAGTTCTGGCAGGGCCAAGCCGACCGCATGCACGACCGCCTCCGCTTCCGCCGCTCCGCCGGCCGCTGGATCCTGGAACGCCTGGCTCCCTAGGTTGCGCCCCCTGATCGTGGGGGACATTTCGTGACGTGGGAGGCTTGGTGATCGTGAGCTTTGCTAAAGGTCTTCTGCGGCGGCACTTCGTCGACACCAGGCCGATCCAGATCCCCGACTACCGCCGTCTCCTGACCGGGCAGGCGGTGGCATTCGTCGGATTCCAGCTCACCGCTGTCGCCGTCAGCGCCGAGGTGTACGCGCTGACCCGCTCCTCGTTCTGGGTCGGCATGCTCGGTCCGGTCGCCCTGGTGCCCCTGATCGTCTTCGGCCTGTGGGGCGGCGCCATCGCCGACGCCATGGACCGCCGCAAGCTCCTGCTGGCCGCCTCCCTGATCAGCTGGTCGGCCACGCTCGTCCTGCTGGTCAACGCCTTCACCCTGAAAAGCGTTTGGGTGATCATGGCGGCGGTGGCCGTACAGTCCACGGGGTTCGCCGTCGCCTCGCCGACCCGAAACGCGATCATTCCCCGGCTGGTGCCCACCCCGCTGGTGCCCGCGGCCAACACGCTCAACTTCCTGTTCAGCAGCATCGCCTCGGTGCTCGGCCCGCTGCTCGGCGGCGTCATCCTCGCGGGCGGCGGGTACGGCTTCGCGTACCTCATCGACGCGGTGCTGTTCACCGCCAGCCTGTACGCGGCGTTGCGGCTGCCGGCGCTGGAGCCGCTCGGCGAGGTGACCGCGCCGGGTTTCCGCGCGGTGGTCGGCGGGCTGCGCTACATCATGGCCACGCCGATCGTGCTCATGTCGTTCGTGGTGGACGTCATCGCGATGGCGTTCGCGATGCCCCGGGCCATGTATCCGGAGATGACCGCGATCAGGTTCGGCGACTCCGGCATCGCCTACGGCTGGCTGTCGGCGGCGATCGCGCTGGGGGCGGTGGCCGGCGGGCTGTTCTCCGGCTGGGTGGGCCGGGTGCGGCGGCAGGGGCTCGCGCTGACGTTCGTGATCGTGGTGTGGGGGCTCACCGTGGCCGCCGCCGGGTTAGCCCAGGCGCTCTGGCTGATGGTGCTGCTGCTGGCCTTCGGCGGCTTCGCGGACCTCGTCTCGGCGGTGTGGCGGCAGACCATCCTCCAGACGTACGCACCCGACGAGATGCGCGGCCGGTTGCAGGGGGTCTTCTTCGTGGTCGTGGCGGGCGGGCCGCGCCTGGGCGATCTCCGGGCGGGCACCACGGCCTCGGCGTTCGGGCTCGTCCCGGCCTGGGTCGGCGGCGGGCTGTTGTGCGCGGTGACGGTGGTGATCGTGGGGCTGTCGGTGTCCTCGTTCCGCCGATATCAGGTTCGGTCCTGAGCTGGCCTCCGGACGTGGAAGGATTCAGATCCCTCGCACGTTGCCAATCGTGCACCGGTTCACCGCTGAGTTCGGCTGAACCCGCTGGTAGGTCGTAGCATCGAGGGCAGACCGGGAGGAAGACGTTGTGACCGCACACGGCCTGATCGACACGACGGAGATGTATCTCCGGACGATCTACGAGCTGGAAGAGGAAGGCATCGTCGCGTTGCGCGCGCGCATCGCCGAACGACTGCAGCAGAGCGGCCCCACGGTCAGCCAGACGGTGGCGCGGATGGAGCGCGACGGCCTGGTCAAAGTGGAGGGCGACCGGCATCTCACCATGACCGACCTCGGGCGCACGCTCGCGATCCGGGTGATGCGCAAGCACCGCCTGGCCGAGTGCCTGCTGATCCAGGTGATCGGCATGCCGTGGGAGGAAGTGCACATCGAGGCGTGCCGGTGGGAGCACGTCATGTCCGACTCGGTGGAAGCCCGGCTGGTGAAGCTGCTGGACAACCCCACCGAATGCCCGCACGGGAACCCCATCCCCGGCCTGGACGAGCTCGGAGCGTCCGGTTTGGAGGAATATGAGGCGGTCTCCGCTATGGCGGATCTGGCCGGACCCCGAGATATACCCGTTGTGGTTCGCCGAATTAGCGAACAAGTGCAAAGCGATCCCGCTGTGATGCTTAAACTCAAGCAAGTTGGGATACAACCCGGACGCGAGGTGACGCTCGCGGCGAGCGACGATGGTGTGCGGGTGACAGGTGACGACGAAGCGGACAACACTCTCGCGGAGCTACCGCGTGATGTCGCCACGCACGTTTTCGTCACCAGACGTTAATCCCAGTGATCCTTTTCGGGAGCCCCTCCTCTCCCACGACAGCGCAGGCTCTGTTCAGGCAGGAGCATCCGTGGTCCGCAAGCCCCGAGGGGTGGTCGTTGGATGAAACGTTGGGGGGATCTGTCGCAGGACACCGCCGACCATCTTTCCGCCGCGTCAGTCCTTGACCACGCGGAGATGGCGGTCGTCGTCACCGACCGTTTCAGTAACGTCCTCTACTGGAACCCGTTCGCGGAGCGCCTGTTCGGGCGGCCCGGCCAGCACGGCATGGACGACGTGCTCTCGCTCGGGATGATGGAGAAGGACCATCCGCTCGCCGTGGATCTGGCCAAACATGTCCTGAAGGGCAATGTTTGGGAAGGCACGTTCGATGTCGTACGCGTCGACGGCACGATGATCTACGTGCGGGCGCAGGCGGTGCCGATGCGGCATCCGTCCGGTTCGGTGACCGGGATCGTGATCACCGCCCGGGAGGCGATGCGCAGCAACGAGCGCGAGAAGGACCGGTTCGGGCTGCTGGAACGCATCGGTGAGCGCCTGGCCGGCTCGTTGTATGTGGAGGAGACCCTCAACCGGGTCGCCGAGATGCTGGTCCCGCAGTTCGCCGACCACTGCTTCATCGAACTGATGGAAGGGGACCGGCTGATCCGCAAGGTGTCCACGCACGTGGGCACCTGGACGCCGCCGCCGGACACCTGGATGCCGGTCGGCTCCGAGATCCGCTACCCGCAGGGCCACTACGGCGACGCCGCCCTGCGCCGCCAGGAGACCATCCTGGTCGAGGACTTCTCCCAGGTCAGCTACCCCTCGCCGAGCGAGGGCGCGGCCCGTCTCTGCGGCGAGATCGGCATGACCTCCGCCATCGTCGCGCCGCTGTGCGCCCGGGGCGAGACCCTCGGCCTGATGTACCTGGCGATGTCCAACCTCACCGACCGCCGCTCCCCGCACTACGACGCCTTTGACCGCGACTTCGTCGGCGCCATCGCGACCCGGGTCGCGCTCGCCGTCGACAACGCGCTGCTGTTCGAGGAGGAACGGCACACCGCCGAGTCCTTCCAGAAGCACCTGCTGCCCCGCGAACTGCCCATGCTGGACGGCCTGGAGATCGCCGTCCGCTATTACCCCGCCGCCCCCCTGGCCAGCCACGGCCAGGGCATCCAGACCCAGGTCGGCGGCGACTGGTATGACGTGATCCCGCTCTCCGCCGGGCGCGTCGGCATCGTCATCGGCGACGTCGAAGGCCGCGGCGCCAAAGCCGCCGCCGTCATGGGCCAGCTCCGCGCCGCACTCCGCGCCTTCGCCCAGGACGACAAACCCCCCGCCGACATCCTGGCCCGCCTCGACGAGTGGACCAGGGTCGTCGCCGCCCCCGAACACGACGACTTCGGCGCCGACGTCACCAGCCCGCCGATCGTCACCTGCCAGTACCTGGTGTACGACGCCTGGTCCCGCCAACTGTCTTTCGCCAACGCCGGCCATTCCCCGCCCCTGCTGATCGTGGACGGCAGCGTCACGGAGCTGGACATCACCGAGGTCGGCCAGCCGCTGGGGGTCCGGGCCTCTGGCATGCACGCCGACCTGGTCTACAAGGAGGAAACCCGGGTCCTGCCACCCGGCGCCACCCTGCTCCTCTACACCGACGGCCTGGTCGACCGCCGTCCCGCGCGCGGCACCGACGAACCTTCCCTGTCGGATGACGAAACCCTGCAGATCCTCTGCGACAAGGTCGCGAAGATCGCCAGCGAGTCGGTCGAACGAATAGCCGACACCGCCACCGTCGCCGTCCCCGGCGAGATCGACGACGACATGGCCATCCTCGTCGTACGGTCGGTCGGCACCGAACTCGAATTCGAGGAACGCACGTTCCCCGCCCAGCCCATCATGGTCGGCGAGGCCCGCCGCATGGCCTCCGAAGCCTTCGCCAGCTGGAACGTCCCCGAAGAACGCGGCGACCTAGCCTGCCTGCTGGTATCCGAGGTGGTCACGAACGTGGTCCTGCACGCGGCGGCGGCCAGCGTGCCCCGCCGCGAACTCGCCCTCGACGGCCCGCCACTCCCATTCGACGAATCCTGGGACGTGCCCGGCCTCGACGAGGATGTCGCCAACGACAAGGAGTTCACCCTGCGCCTGCGGCGCGGCGACGAGTCGATCTGGGTCGAGGTCTTCGACCAGGACCTGCGCCTCCCACGCATCCGCAGCGCCGGCGAGAACGACGAGGGCGGCCGGGGCCTCTACCTGGTCGACCAACTGGCCCGCCGCTGGGGTTCCCGCCCCACCAAAGAGGGCAAGGCCGTCTGGTTCGAGATCCCCCTCGGCGGCCGCTGACTCCACCTCTTGACGTGGTCCCACCCACCCGGGCAGTCGGCACGAGATTTCCACGGTCCGTGGCGGGCGGGCGTCGGTGCTGATCTCCTGGCCAGGTCGATCCCTCTCGGCGGTCGCTAACTTCACCTCTTGATGCGGAGCCAACCCGCGAGATCCCCGGTGCGGGATATCTCATGTTGCGGAGCTTGGCCGCCCGGCGAACTCTGCGCCCATGCGTGACGCGTCGGTGGCGGATTGGGAGATTTCGTCGAGGTGGCTGATGGCTTGGGGTGGCAGTTCGGTGGCAAGTCCGGTGAGGTTGCCGTGGAGTTGGTCGAGGGTGCGGGGGCCGATGATGACGGAGGTGACGCCCGGCCTCTGCCGTACCCAGGCCAGGGCCACGGCCACGGGGGTGGTGTCGAGTTCGGCGGCCGTCTTGACGACCTGGTCGGCGATGTCGAGGTTCGGTTCGTTGAGCAGGCCGTCGGCCCAGGCGCGGGCCATGGGCAGCGGAGACGCTTTCAGCCGGCCCATTCGGGTGTCGGTGTCGGGGGCAGCGCCTCGACGGTAACGGCCGGTCAGCACTCCGCCACCAAGCGGAGACCAGACCAGCGTGCCCAGGCCGTGCCGCCGGCAGGTCGGCAGGATTTCCGCCTCGATACTGCGGGCCAGCAACGAGTATTGCGGCTGGAGGCTGATGAATGGTGTGGCGTTGGCGCGCTGGGCTGCCCACTGGGACTCCACGATCTGGGCTGCGGTGAAGTTCGAGCAGCCGAGGTAGCGGACCTTGCCGGAGCGCATGAAGCCGTCCAGGGTCGCCATGGTCTCGTCGATGGGCGTGGAGTCGTCCCATTGGTGGCACAGGGCTTGCTCGTGTTCCTGGCCCACCAGTGTTTAGTCGGGGGTTCCCCGCCCGGTGATCTCGCCCTCGACGCGCTCCAGTTCGGCGAGTACCTCCCGCTCGTCGGCGGCCAGAATCTCCGCGTCCTCCTTGTCGGCCTCGATCGCTTCCTGCGAGCGCCTGCGGGCGCCGAACTCTCCGTAACGCTCGCACACGATGGCCTCCATGTCCTTGTGGGAGACCTTGCCTGCGTTCTTCAGCAGGGGCAGCTCGTTGAACTCGATGAACCGGTCGGTCTGGACGACCCACTCGGACATGGTGGTGGTCTGCCGACGCTTGGCCCTGCCCTCGGCGAAGTCGAGGAACTGGGTGGTGAGGCGGTTGAAGTCCTCGATCTCATCAGCCGTCAGGTAGTTCTTGGCCACGATGATGTCGCCCTTGCGGACCCGGGTGGCCTTCCAGGACGTGAGGCCCATGTTGGGCTTGTCCGGGTCAGCTCGAGCGAGAACGAGTTCGGCGGAGGTCTGCTCCGTGATGGCGTAGGTCAGCTTGTTCTGGATCTTCGCGTACGCGTCGCGGGACGTGGCGGACGCCGGGTCGTAGTCGAGGCTGGTGGCGAAGACATCCCGGACCTTCTGGTAGAACCGCTTTTCCGACGCCCGGATGTCACGGATCCGCTGGAGGAGCTCGTCGAAGTAGTCGGCCCGCGGGTCCTTCAGGCGCTCGTCGTTCATGGCGAAGCCTTTGACCAGATACTCGCTGAGCACGGTCGTGGCCCACTGACGGAACTGGACGCCACGCGGGGATCGCACACGGTAGCCGACCGCGAGAATCATTTCGAGGTTGTAGATCGTGATCTCGCGTCGGACCTCTCGGTCGCCCTCGAATCGAACTATTTCCATTTTGGAAATAGTTGCCTCTCCGAGCTCGCCCTCCTGGAGGATGTTCGAGATGTGCTTGTTGATGCCGGGGACGCCGGTGTCGAACAGGGCGGCCATCTGTGCCTGCGACAGCCACACCGTTCCGTCGACCGGTCGGAACTGCATCTGTGTGCGCCCATCCTCGGTGGTGTAGAGGATGAGCTCCCCCGGAGCTTCCGTCATCGACCTTTCCTTTCCTCAACCGTCACTTCTCGCCCGTTTCGCCTGCCGCACCCCACCTCCAAGTATGACAGCATGTGGGACAGAGCTATGGACATAAATAGTGCCAAAAATTACCGTCTCAGCCCTTGAAATGCTGGCTGACCTGCGGATATATGTCCGCTAAGGTTGGACATGTGAGAAGACAATACTTGGAGACTCACCCATGGCTCATCTTCGATTTCGACTCGCGCGAACGGCTCGACTTCCGGACCTGGATGCTGCTTGGCGAGGCGATCTCCAAGTTCGAGCACCTCGCCGGCGCGCCGATCCAGCCCGTCCTCGCCGACCGGCTGAACGAGATCTACCTGAGCAAGAGCGTGCACGCGACCACACGGATCGAGGGCAACACCCTCACCGCCGACGAAGTCCTGCAACGCGTACGACATGAACTTGAGTTGCCCCCCTCCCAGGAGTACCTCGGGCAGGAGGTAGACAACATCGTGGCCGCCTACAACCTCATCGAGTTTGACCTCGCCGAAGGCCATTCGCTAGCGCTGACCCGCGAACGTGTCGACGAGCTGAACCGCCTGGTCCTGGACAAAGTCCCAGCGGAGGATGATGTCCATCCCGGCAAGGTACGCACCAAAAACGTCCTGGTCGGCAACTATCGAGGAGCGCCTCCCCAGGACTGCGATCACCTCCTCGACCGCCTCTGCGACTGGCTTGAAATGATGCGGGCGGAAGCGGGAGAGGAGTTACGCCAGCCAGTGGCGATCATCTCGGCGCTGCTGGCTCACCTGTACTTGGCATGGATCCACCCGTTCGGTGACGGTAACGGCCGGACGGCCAGGCTGGTGGAATACCAGCTGCTGCTCAATGCGCGGGCCCCGATGTTGGCCGCCCATCTGCCAGCCAACTTCTACATGCGGACCCGCACCAGGTACTACCAGGTGCTCCAGAAGACCAGCCAGCCACCGTACGATCCGGCGGTCTTCCTGCGTTACGCCATCCAGGGTTTCGTGGAGGAACTCCGCGAGCAAGTGCGGACGATTCAAGGCCACCAACTTGGGGTGGCGTGGGTGAACTACGTCCACGAAACCGTTCAGGACGGTCATACAGCTGCATGCGTCCGGCAGCGGCATCTCGTGCTCGATCTGCCGATGCATGAGTTCACACCCATCAGCAAGATCCCCGAGTTGACCCCGCGCCTCGCCGCCGAGTACGCCAGCAAAACCCGCCGCACCGTGAGCCGGGACGTCAACGCGCTCACCGACGCAGGCCTTCTCCTTCGCACCCGGGCCGGAGTAAGGCCACACATCGAGCAGATGCAGGCGTTCCTTCCCTTACGGGCCGATCTGGAACACACCGACGCCTGAGCCATCGAGGTACAGAACGCCCGCCCCTCCTTCGGTGAATTCAAGGGTTCGTCGCAACACCAGTGATCAACCGGTTGTCGCCAGAAGCTTGGCGAGGCGCTCGGCTGGGGTTTCCCAGCCGAGCGTTTTGCGTGGCCGGCCGTCGCAGAAGCCGAGCGTGCAAGGAGCACGGCGGCGCACACATGTCTCCCAGACGCTCCTGGACGACACGGACTCAATAGCCTTACCTGGACGTGGTAGCGGCTCTAACCTGCACTTCCTAGACTGGGCCGCATCCATTGGACGCGCGTGAGGTCACTCGGAGTTATGGAGCTTGTGTATGAGCGCAGGGGGTCTGGGCCGCCGTTGGTGTTGATGCATGGGATTGGGCATCACTGGCAGGTGTGGGCGCCGGTTCTTGATCTGCTGGCTGAGCGGTTTGATGTGATCGCCGTGGATCTGCCTGGGTTTGGGGCTTCGCCGCCGTTGCCGCCTGGGTTGCCGTACAACGCGGAGACGCTGGCGTATGCGGTGGAGGCGTTCTGGGGGCGGTTGGGGGTTTCTGAGCCACACGTCGCCGGGAGTTCGCTGGGCGGGTATCTGGCGTTGGACATGGCTTCGCGGGGGGTTGTGCTGTCGGCTACCGCGTTTTCGCCGGTGGGGTTCTGGTCGCGGTCTGAGCTGTTCTACGGGCGGTCGGTGTTGCGGCTGCTGCGTGCGGCGGCGATGGGGTCGCCGCCGGAGCTGGTGGGATCGCCGGTGGGGCGGGCTTTCACGGGCGGGTTCCTGGTTTCGAAGCCGTCGCGGGTGTCCCAGAAGGAACTGGTGTCTGCGGTTGGCGCCTTGCGGAAGTCGGTCGGGTTCGATGACACGCTCGACTCGTTCCTGTGGATGGCGCCGCCTCCGCCGCCGAAAGTGCCGATCATGGTGGCCTGGGGGGAGCATGACCGGTTGTTGCCCCGTCGGCAGGCCGTCAGGGCGGGCCGGTGGGCCCAGCAGCGGGTCATGTTGCTCAAAGGGTGCGGTCACCTGCCGATGAGCGACGATCCGGAACTGGTAGCCCGGGTGATCATGGACGGAGCGCGCGAATCGATCCGATCAGTCGGGTAGTCAGAGACAGGCGCGCGACTCGATCCATCAGTCGGGTGATCATGGGCGGAGCGGGCGAACTGAGCCGACCAGGCGGTTGATGTCCGGCCAGAGCCGTTTGTGGGTGTCCGGGACGGTGATCCAGAGGATGCCGGGGCGGCTCCCGCCCGTGTCCACGACGATCACCGCCGACAGTTCGATCCGCGCCTTGCGGCCGGCGTCGCTTTCGGGCATCCGCATCTGCCGGACGATCACCCAGCCGTTCTTGATCGGCTGGGAGGCCACGTCCACTCCGGCCGTGTTGTCGGGAAAGCTCCGGCTCTGCTTGGAGTCGAGGGTCGCGGCGGCGATGTCGTACAGGCTCTCCCCGGGAGCCGGTTCGGCGGTGTGGCGCTGGCTGTCGATGTCGGCCCACCACTGGCGGTCCAGGTCAGGGCCGTACTCCTCGGTGACGAACGTCTGGCGCCTGCTGTAGGTGCCATCGACGATCGGCCCGGTTCCGAGTGGTTTGCTCCGTCCCCAGGGCTTTCCGAGTTCGGCGAACGTGAGCCGCGCCTTCTTGTCCGTGACCTGGCCGATCACCGGAGAGCCCGTCCCGGGGAATCGTTTCAGCCGGACGATCTCGCCTTCGGGGATGCGCTTGACTTCCATCGTCGGAGTAGGGCTGGGGCTCGGAGTAGGCGGTTCGACCGGAGTGGCGACCACTACCTCAGGGGTCGGAACCACGTTGATCGTCGGGGGCGGTGGCATCACGGCAACCGGATCCGGTTCGCCCGAGCCGACAGTTAGCGAGATGCCCACCACAACCTGGGTGATCAGCAGAGCCGAGCCGACGACGTTCACGGCGGTGGGAACGCGGCCGAAGATCTTCTCGGCCCGGGGGGAGACCTTGGGCATCAGCTGGCCTCGGGCAGCAGCACGAGCCCGGCCCGGCGGGCGTCCTTGACGCTCTCGCGGAGCGCGGCCTCGACCAGGCGGGCACGTTCGGTCATCGCGTCGATCTCCCCGGCGGCCAGGCGGTCCCGCACCGTCCTGGCCAGCAGCTCCCGGTACGCGTCGCTGTCCTCAGCCAGGTCCTGGAGCGTACGCCACTCGACATACGCCTCATCCGCCGCCATCGTCCGCAACGCGTAGTCCTCCAGCGCGTCCACCCGCTCAGCCAGCGACTCGGCGGCCAGCCGCAACGCGTCCTGATGCGAGTCGAGCATGGTGGAGATCCGGTCGGTGACCTTTCCTTTCCGTACGGAGCGCTGCTCGCGGCGGAGCCGGGTCATCTCGGCCAGTGTTTCCGCGATCTCCCATTCCTGGCGAGGGAGGGTGACCCGGTTGGCGATGTCGTCCAGCAGCCCGGCCTCGTTGACCTTGGATTCCAGCACGGCGGCGACGGCGGCCTGGGCGCGCTTCATCAGGGCGGCGTCCTCCCGGTCGAAGTCCGCGGCCAGCCGGAAGCGGCCACGGTGACGGCGGGCCAGGCGGCTCACCGGGGACTCGCCGGACAGCGCGAGCAGGAGCAGGAAGGCGACGAGCTCGATCGTGAGGCCGGTCAGGAACATGGCGGTGAAGCCGTACCCGATCCAGACGGCGAGCAGGCCGGCTTGCAGGAGCAGGCCGCCGATGAGGGCGAGGCGGCCGTAGAGGGGGGCGACGAGGGCGGGGAGGAATCCCCACAAGGAGGCCGAAAGCAGGCTGGCCCAGGCGTCGGCGGGCACGCGGCCACCCCAGCGGGGGCGGGCCTGCGGGGTGTTCAGGAACTCGGGATGGGCCGCCATCTTGGCACGGTCCGACGCCGGGAGCTCCGGGTCCAGGATCGGGTTCATCCGACGGTTTGACCCCAGATCAGGAGCATGGTGATGACGAACACGATCATGACTCCGGCGTACGCGACATTGCCCAACCGGAAGAACCTGCGCACCTTGTTCAGCAACCAGACGAACAGGAACGCCAGGAAGATCAGGAGAATCAGCCCGGTGGTGTCCATGGGCTCATTATGAGCGGATATCCGGGCCAGTGGCGGGCATCAGTCAGAAGCCGAAAGAGCGGCCGATGATTTCCTTCATGATCTCGGTGGTGCCGCCGTAGATCGTCTGGACGCGGCTGTCCAGCCAGGCCCGGGCGACCGGGTATTCGGTCATGTAGCCGTAGCCGCCGTGCAGCTGCACGCAGCGGTCGATGAGCTTGGTCTGGAGCTCGGTAGTCCACCACTTGGCCTTGGCGGCGTCCACCGCCGTGAACTCGCCGGCGTTCAGGGCGAGGATGCACTTGTCGATGTAAAGCCGGGCGATGTCCACTTCGGTCGCCAGTTCGGCCAGGACGAACCGGGTGTTCTGGAACGAGCCCAGATTGCGGCCGAACGCCTGCCGGGTCTTGCAGTAGTCGATGGTCATCGCCAGCACCGCCTCCGCCGCCGCGACCGCGGCAACCGCGATCGACAGGCGCTCCTGCGGGAGGTTCTTCATCAGGTGGAAGAAACCGTGGCCGTCCTCGTCGCCGAGCCGGTTGGCGGCCGGGACCCGGACGTTCTCGAAGAACAGCTCGGCGGTGTCCTGGGCGTGCATGCCGACCTTGTCCAGGTTGCGGCCCCGGACGAAGCCCTCCATGCCGCGCTCGACCACGAACAGCGTGGTGCCGCGCGCTCCAGCGGTGGGGTCGGTCTTGGTGACCACGACGACCAGGTCGGAGTTGATGCCGTTGGTGATGAACGTCTTCTGGCCGTTGACGATGTAGTCGTCGCCCTCGCGGATGGCGGTGGTGCGGATGCCCTGCAGGTCGCTGCCCGCGCCCGGCTCGGTCATCGCGATCGCCGTGATCAGCTCACCGGAGGCGAAACCGGGCAGCCAGCGCTGCTTCTGCTCGTCGTTGGTGAGATCCACGAAGTACGGCGCCATCACGTCGTTGTGCAGCGAGAAGCCGATGCCGGACGTGCCGGCCCGCATGATCTCCTCGACGATGACCGCGTTGTAGCGGAAGTCGGTGATGCCGGCGCCGCCGAACTCCTCGGGCACGCCGAAGCCGAACATGCCCAGCTTTCCGGCCGATTTCCAGACTTCGCGGGGGATGATGCCGTCCTTCTCCCACTGGGGGTGGTGCGGGACGACCTCGCGGGCCAGGAACTCGCGCACGGTCTCACGGAAGAGCTCGTGCTCTTCGTCGAAGAGGTCACGCTGCATCGGGTACGCCTTCCGGGGTTCGGGCCGCTTCCGCCGTGGCCAGAATACGATTCGGTTTCGTGTGGGTACACCGTTCTGGAGGATTCGTACCCGCCCTCCGGTCTCCGACGATCTCCTCAAACGTTCCTTCTGTTACAACTGGGCCACATCTCGTCGAACTGGTGCTGAAGTGGCTGCTGGGGCATCCTCGAACCCCCTAGGCTCTCGCCTGATTCGTGTTGAGTGGTCCGATCTGGGCCGATCTTCGACCACTTGGGGTGTGCGGTGTTCAGGCGGCGATCAGTACTCCGACAAGCAGCGGTCGCGTCCACAGTTGGCCTCCTGGGAAGCACACTGTTACTGACCTCATCGGCCGAGGCTGTGGATACCGGACACCATCACTTCGTGTATCGCTGTGAGCTGGGACCCAAGCAGGGCGCGCTGCTCGGTGCGAGTCCAGTTGATATTGATGTCACCATTTCGGTCCCTGAAACGGTCTTTGTCGGTCAGGCGCTGCAGATCGGATGGTCGATCAAGCAGCCTGCTAGCGGATCAAGCCTGAAGTTCCCGAACGACTACATCGCGGGAGGGAAGGTCTCCGCCCTGGGTCGTGTCAACGTGAGTGGTCTGCTGAACGGGAGCCTGGATTCCTTGGGCGCAACGGCTGCGCTCCCCGCATTGAAGGCAAAGGACAACGTCACCTACCCTGACCTGTCCTCGGGTACTGCGGCGACTGACAAGGAGGGCCAGATCTCGGTTGCACCGGGAGGGCTGAGGATTTCCTTCACTCCGCCGAAGTCGAAGATCGAGGTCAACGACAACGTTTCGCGCACCGCGTCCGCGCCGGTGCCTCAGCCAGCCCACACTGAAGGGCCGATCGCGTACCCCTCCGGATGGGGTTACGACACAGGCAGGGCCAGCAACACAGACATCAAGTGGGGCGACGACAAGCGCGACCGCAAGGACGACATTCACCTGAACACCGCCACCGGTTCCGCGACCATCGACTTCGAGGGCACCGGAATCGAATACGTCGGCGAGCGTCACCGGCTCTATGGTGATGTCCAGGTTCAGGTGCTGAATCCTGCGGATAACGGGCCGATCACTGGGCATCCTGAGGAAACGGTCCGCCCCTGGCAGAAGTCGGCCACGAACCCCGAACCGGTCGACGCGAACACGTGGTTCGCGGATCAGATCCTTTGGAGCAAGACCGGCCTTCCGTATGGCAAGTACCGCGCGAGGATCTCTTACGATCATGATCCGGCGCGCACCTTCGTCGTCGTGGACGGTTTCAACGTCCTGACGCAGGAACTCGCTACTCCGCCGCAATACTTCGATGTCCTCTGTGAGCCCCCAGCAGGGGCGGTACCTGCCACGGTGAAGGTCGTCAAGCCTTCGGCCACTCCGACGCCTACTACTACCCGGACGGCGACGGTGACGCCGACGCCGAAGCCCACTACGACGGTTACGGTGACGTCGTCCGCTTCTACCAGTCAGTCGCCGCAGGTGATTGTGACTCCTAAGGGTGGGGCGCAGACCGGGGAGATGGCGGTTGGCGGGCCTTCGGGGCGGGTTTATGTGTGGTTCGGGATTGTGCTGGTGTTGGGGAGCGTTGGCGCGGGGCTGGTTTGGCGGCGGCGTGTCAGGGCGGATTCCGGGCGCGTGGGCTGAGGTCGTCGGGTTGTCATGAACGAGCTGGAGCCTGGGCAGATGCCGGTGCCGTCGGCTGAGGAGCAGCGGCGGCAGCGGTGGAACAAGGCGCTGCCCGCGATCCTGATCGTCGGGTCCTTCGGCGGCATCGCGCTGATCATGGCGGGGTTGCTGGCAGTGCTGGCACCGGAGGAGGTCTCGGTCGAAGGCATGCCGGGTCCGGGGACCACGCCGATGGCGCAGCAGATGCCGGGCGCGCTACCGCCGACCGTGGGACCAGGAGGGGCCGATGTTCCGCTGACGGCGGCGGCCCCGAGCGCACCCCCGCCGATCCCGGCTGTGGTCCCGGTCGCCCCCATCGTCAGCACCGGCTCGGTCGCTCCAGCCAAGATCGTGATTCCGCAGGTCGGACTCAACGCCGCATTGCGCACGGTCGGCGTGCAGCGTAATGGCGAAGTTCAGGTGCCTCCGCTGTCCCAGCCAAAGGTGGCCGGGTGGTACAAGCTCGGCCCGGTGCCCGGCCAGCCGGGACCCGCGGTGATCCTCGGCCACGTGAGCACCCGCCGGGGACCGGCCGTTTTCTCCCGCCTCCGCGAGGTGAAACGCGGCCACAAGATCCAGATTGTCCGAACCGACGGCACGGTAGCCGAATTCACCGTGGACGGGGTCGAACAAGTCAGCAAGAACACCTTCCCGACCAATCGTGTGTACGGCAGGCTGGATACTGCCGGGCTTCGCCTCATCACCTGCGGCGGCGTCTACAACCGCAGAACCGGCCACTACACCGACAACATCATCGTCTACGCCACCCTGAGCGCCACCAAGACCGCGTAGACCCGCTCGGCGGCGATGGATTCCAGCCGAATTCACACCGGATTCTCAGGATCTACGCCGCATAACACCAGATATTTCCTGAAATGCTGTTGCGCGATCTGGCCACCATCTAGGGGAGCGGAAGTGACGACGACAACAGGACGGCACCGTTCAGCCGCCAGAGCCGCCGTCGCCGGGGCCGTCACGCTGATCGGCTTGATTGCCATTCCGGTCCTCGCCGCCGACACGACCACGCCGGTGCGCTACACGTGTGGCGGCCCGACCTACCCCCTCACCGTCGTCCTCGACGGCCCGGACACCAACCCGGAGCCCAGCGACACGATCACGGTGCTGTGGCGGATGACCCCGGCCTCGCCGTCCAGTCCGCCGGGGGGTGGGGCGGTCACGGAGTCGCTGATGACCGCTCCCGTTGACCTCGCCACCAGCCATGCCATCATTGTCGACGGCCTGGCCACCATCTCGGGACCGCCCCTTGCCGGTATCACGGTGACGGCGTCCCCGAGTGCGAGCGACGAACCAGCCAATTCAGTCACGCAGGGTGCGACGATGTCGCCCATTCCCGAAATGACCATTCTCCTCACGCCCTCGGCGGCTGGCACTTTGGGAGTCGTGGCGGGTGGCTTCAATCTGAAGATCAGCCCGTCTGGGGGAGCTGTCAGCACGCCCTACATCTGTACCCTCGCCAATCCGGCATCCGCAGCCACGCTCGCCATCGTCGTGGCGACGTCCGCCTCTTCCTCCGACGACACTGACGACACCACCACTGCGACCGCGACCTCCACCGTGTTCGAGACCGAGACCGTCATGGAGACGGAGACGGTCACCAGCACGGTCGACACCACGAATACGTCAACAGTTTCGGTCACCAACACGGCGCAGGTTGGGCTGACCCCGGTCGGAGGGGCTCAGACCGGAGGCGGCGGAACCATGGGTCCGGACGGACGGCTGATCACGCTACTCGGAACCGCGCTGATCCTTGCCGCCGTCTTCGGCGGCCTGGTGCTTCGTCAGCGGCTGAGCCGCGGCAGCGACGCACGAGACGTGTGATGCGATAGTTTCGGACTTGACTGTTACCTTGAGCCAATGTGGGTAGTCGATGACGGATGGGCCGTATCCACCACAGATCCCACGCCAACTCCATAGGATCGGGATACCGAACCGTGACCATGGCCTGGAAAGCTGGCCCAACCGTAAACCGGGCAGACTGTCTGAAATGGGAGAGAAGTCAGTGCTGAAGTTGAGGGCACGGCGTCGCATCGCCACCAAGGCCGCCGCAGCCGGAGTTGTCAGCGCAGGCATGCTCTTAGGCGTCTTTCCGCTGTTCGGCGCCGCCGCCGACACCAAGACGATCAGCTACAACTGCACGATCACGTCAGGCACCACCCAGACCCCCGACCTCAGCGTCACGCTGACCGGCTCAGCCACCGCCGGGACGCCGGTTCAGAAGATCTCCATGGTCTGGACCAACCTGAACACGGGCACGGGCACCAAGTTGATGACCGCGCCCGTGGCCATCGCCACCACCGACACCGTCCTGTTCGACGGCGAGATCGTGGTGACCGGTCCTGGCACGGCCGAAGCGGCCACAATCTCGGCCGTGGCCACTCTGACACCCACTGCGCCGGTTGCGGTGGGAGCGGCGATTCCGTTCCCGACGGTCTCGGCGACCGCCACCCCGGCCGCGACGGGCTCCGTCACGGTCAAGACGGGCGCTTTCACCTTGCGCATCGGCCCGGCTGGCGCGCCCGGCACGCACGTTTACGATTGCAATATGGCCACTACCGCGACCGCCGCCTCCGCCGTCGTCGTGGTGGCGTCGGGTTCGAGCAGCACGACCCCCACACCCACGCCTACGCCCACTCCCTCGGCCACGACTCCCACGCCCAGGCAGACCCGCACCTTCACTGCGACCGTCACGGCCTCCCAGCCCGGCCAGGTGACCAACACGCCCGACGGCGGTATCGCGACCGGCGGTGGCGGGGAGATGGGCCCCGATGGCCGGGTCCTCGTCCTGACCGGGACCGCGCTCATCCTCGCCGCCATCACCGGCGGCCTGATGTTGCGTTCGCGTCGCAGCTCCGTACGCGACTAGGACGCGTATGACGACGCCGCCGGGACACTTTCCACCCGGACATCCGGGTTACCAGCAGCAGCCGGTCTACGGGCAGTCCGTCTATCAGCCGTACGTTCAGGAAGAACGTCCCCGGCTGAACGGCACCCAGGTCGTGCGGGCGGTGCTGATTCTGGCGGCGTTGGCCGGGATGCTCACGGTCGGGGCCGGGCTGATGTTCTGGCTGGGCTCCCCGGAGGAGTATGCGGCGCCCGAGCGGACCACGCTCCGGGCGCAGACGGGCGCGCTGGCGCCGAGCGTCGGGCCTGGCGGTCCGGGCCAGCCGCTGACCCAGGCGGATCCGACGGCGCCGCCACCGGCCCCGCCCCTGCCCGCCGCCGAACCCCTGTTACCCTCCTCGCCCAAACGGCTGATCATCGCCAAGCTGGGCATCAACGCCCCGATCAAATCCGTGGGCGTGGACAAACGAGGCGCGATCGAGACCCCGCCGATCAGCAACCCCAACCTGGTCGGCTGGTACCGGGGCGGACCCACAGCCGGCGAGGCGGGCCCCGCCATCATGCTGGGGCACAAGGACACCCAAACCCGCAGCGCCGTCTTCAGCCGCCTGCACGAACTCCGGTACGGCGATACGATCGAGGTCATCCGGGGCGACGGCACCATCGCGATCTTCACCGTCGGCGGCGTCGAACAGGCCAACAAGGAAACCTTCCCCACCAATCGGGTGTACGGCAACGCCGACGACGCCGAACTGCGCCTGATCACGTGCGGGGGCACGTATAACCGGAGCACAGGTCACTATGTGGACAACGTCATCGTGTACGCGAGGATGACCAGCACGCGGCTCGCCAACTCCTGATCACAAAGACCATCAAATACGACTATCGTGCTCCTCAAAAAGAGGAGGAGGACTCGTGGGCCTGCTATCGAATCTTCTGTTGCCCGGGCGGCTGAGGACGGGTCCGACGGTTTTGCTGCCCGCGAAGGTGAAGCCGGACGCGTTGCTGGAGGCCGTTCAGCTCGCTGACCCGACCGCCGCGCAGGACGGCGAGGAACTGCTGGCGGCCGGAACCCGGATCCACGCACCCCTGGAACTCACCGCCGACCTGCTGCGCAAGCTGAGCATCCAGGACGAGGATCGGCTCTGGGCCTACCGGGTGGTGGCCGAGCGGCCACTGCCGATGGACTACTACGACAAGTTTCTCGCGGCTGGAATCGCCTACCGGTATGGCGGCTGGTCCCTCTGCGAGGGCTCGGCGGACGACCCGGCCGAGGACGAATCCCGCCTTGCCGCCGTCTATTTGCCGGAAATGCCCGACCAGGAGGAGCTCGCCACCCTTCTCCGTGGCCTGCTCCGCCTCCCAGAACCCACCGCCGAAACCGACGCTGAGACCGACACCGATGCTGAGGCCGGAACCGACACCGAGGTAGCAGAGGCGGCCGAGACCGCTGAGGAGTCCTCGGACGAAGCCACGGCAAGCGCGGACGCGTCGGACGAAACCGCAGCTGAGAAGACGGCTTCGGAGGAATCGGCACCCGAGGAAGCCGCGCCCGCAGCCACTACGGCTGACGAACCCGCTCCCGAAGCGTCCGGGGAGTCCGCGTCTGACGAAACCGCGTCCGCGGATGATTCAGCGGAGGGTGCGTCGGAGGAAGGGCCCTCTGACGAGGCCGCGGAAGCGGGGGATGACGACGAGTCCGACAAGAGTGGGCTCGTGCAGATCCAGTCAGGGCAGACCATCGTCTACACCGGCGCCGACATTCAGGTCACCGCCAGCTATGAAACCCGATTTCCGGCTGTGGTCGCGGGGCTGATGCCGTACGCGACGGAAGTGGTCAGGATCGCGGTGCGGGCCCTTGAGGATGGCGAGCTGGACGGGGACGGTCTCGTGCTCGAACCCGGGAAGGTGGCCCTGGCTCTGGGGAACGCGCTGGACGGGCCGGTCGTGGACGCCTGGGGGTTCCAGATTCTCGAGGTGGAGGATCTGCTGCCCGCGCGGCGCGTCTGATTAGACGGAACAAACAGACGGATCCCTCCGTGCCAGGCACGAAGGGATCCGTTTCTGTTTTTTCCTATTCTCGCTAGGTCACCCCGGCAAGACCTCGGCTATCGCCTTCAACCAGCAACCGCGAACCGGCCGCAGTGGTGGTGGCGGTGGTGGATGACGCCGTGGTGGTGGTGACGGTGGTGGAAGTGGCCGTGGCCGTGGTGGTGGTGACGGTGGTGGCCCCAGTGGCGGTGCTCACCGTGGTGGTGGGCCCAGTGCCGGTGCTGTCCGAACTCCTGGTGGAACAGACGGTGGTGCCCGAACAGGCGGTGGTGGCCGCGGTGCTCGTTGAAGAAGCGGTGCTCGCGGTGATCGTTGACGCGCTGCTCGACGAACTGGCGCTGGTCGTTGTCCTGACGCTGACGGTTGTCGATGTCGATGTCGATGTCGTCCCGGTTCTTGTTCCGGTTCTCGACCTCGTTCTCGTTCTCGTTGTCGTTCTCGTTGTCAGGGTCGTACGGCAGGAGGTTGGCCTCCTCCTCGACCGGCTGAACCGGCTGCGGCTGAACCGGCTGGACCTTCACGACCTTGGTGCCGATAGCGACAGCCGCGGCCTGGGCGCTGGGGGCCATGGCGAACATGGCCGCCATCGCCGGGACAACGGCGAAGCCGGTCGCCACTGCGAGCTTGAGTTGGCTCTTCATTAGACGATCCCTTCTTATTATGAAGAAACGATGCGAGATTGTCGATCTCGTATCTAAGTGATCTTCTTACTCGAATCGCTTGCTAATTGTCGATCTCCCCGATTCTCGAAAGAACCAGACACACTAATGCGTAAAGGACGCTTGATTTTCGCACAAGCCGTTTCTTTGCCATTTAGTACGGCGTGGCGCGATTGATTGACCGGGACAGGATGGTAGGGGACCGGGCTGGTTACCGGGAACGCTCGTGTCGCTTCTCCTAATTTCGGGTCTTCGCGTGCCATAGTTCTTTCGTTGGTTTCTTTCGGAGGTGTCCGATGCGAGTACCTTTTCTGCTCTCAATAGCCACGGGCGGCGCGCTCTGCGTCGCGGCTCCTGCTGTCGTCGAGGCCATGGGCGCGACCGCCTACGCCGAGACCGTCCACGCCAGGACCATCCACGCGCAGCACGTCGACAGGACTGCTTCGCACGCGAGCCCGCCAGGTGAGGTCAAACGCCCTCATGACCGGAAATCCCGGCACGCCAAGCGACCCCAAGAGCGGCGACAACGCGAGGCCAGGCGAGCGCAGCACCAGCGATCACGTGAGGTCAGGCGGTCGCATGCGGGGCGGTCGCATGCGGGCAGGCGGTTCTCTGAGGGGCGAGCGCAGGAGATCAGGCGCTCGCATGTGAGGCGGTCCCATGAAGAGCCACCGCGTGAGATCGGCCGGTCTCAAGTAGTGCGGCAACATCAGATCAGCCGGTCTCACGACGATCGCTCGCGTGAATTCAGCCGGTCTAACGACGATCGCCCGCGTGAAATCAGCAGCTCTTACGACGATCGCCCGCAGGCGATAATGCCGAGGCAGCTTCCGTCCGGACTAAAGAGACAATTGCCCCGCACCACGACATGGGCGACATTGCGGAGGGTTCCGCTGGATCGGGACACCTTCGACCGCACAGAAGGCCGCACAATCCATCCGAATAAGCAAAAAGTCGTATATAACCGCCCAGGCGGCATGCCCGTCGCGGTCCTGCCCACCCATTTGCTGGGTAATCCGACATGGGTGCCCGTGGTGGATTCTTACGGCGATTGGGTACGCGTACTGCTCCCCAGCCGCCCTAATCGTTCGACCGGCTGGGTCCACACCGGTTCAGGCGTGGATTGGGGCCAAACCGACTACAAAATCTACGTTTCCCTGCGACTACACCGAATGTCGATCCACAAAGGCGGACGCCGGATCGGCACCTGGCCCGTCGCCACCGGTGCGCCGAACACTCCCACCCCCGTCGGGCGGACCTTCGTCATGGCCTCGGTCGACACCGGCCACGGCTACGGCGTGCCGGTCCTTCCCTTGGGCACGCATTCGCCCACCATGAGTCACTTCGGCGGCGGCCCTGCCACGATCGGCCTGCACGGCTGGCCCCATGGCAGCGGAGTGTTCGGCCACAGCGTCAGCAATGGCTGCGTCCGGGTGCCCCAGTCCGCGCTCCCCGTCATGCGCCGGGTCCCGCTCGGCACCGTGGTCACGATCACCAGGTGACCCGTCGACGGAATAACGTTCTGGGTTACGCTGTTACCCGAACAATGCTCGGTTTCTTTGTTGGAGGGCACTGTGGCAGAGGCGTACATCGTGGGAGCGGTCCGGTCCCCGGTCGGTAAGAAGAAGGGCGGCCTGTCCACAGTCCACCCCACCGACCTGGCCGCGCACACGCTCAGCGCGCTCATCGAGCGCACCGGCGTCGACCCGGCGGCCGTCGAGGACGTCATCATGGGCTGCGTCATGCAGTTCGGACCGCAATCGATGGACATCGCCCGCAACGCGTGGCTGAGCGCGGGCCTCCCGGAGACCGTGGCGGGCGTCACCATCGACCGCCAGTGCGGCTCCTCCCAGCAGGCGATCCACTTCGCCGCGCAGGGCGTGCTGTCCGGCACCCAGGACCTGGTCGTCGCCTCCGGCGTCGAATCCATGTCCATCGTCCCGATGGGATCGAGCATCACCGCCGCCCTGGAGAAGGGCATGCCCTTCCCGTTCGGCGAAAAGTGGGTCGAAAGGTATGACAAGCAGGAGATCTCGCAGTTCCGCGGCGCGGAGTTGATGGCCGAGAAGTGGAACCTGTCCAGGGAGGACCTGGAGCGCTACGCGTACGAGAGCCACCAGCGGGCGGCGAAGGCGGTCGCCAACGGGTACTTCCGCGAGCAGATCGCGCCGCTCAACGGGGTCGAGGACGACGAAGGGCCGCGGCCTGACACGACCCTGGAGAAGATGGCCGAACTGCGGACGCTGCGGGAGGACGGTCGCATCACCGCCGCCACCTCGTCCCAGATCTCCGACGGCGCGGGCGCGCTCCTGATCGCCTCAGAGCAGGCCGTACGCGATCACGACCTGACACCCAGGGCGCGAATCGTGACGCTGGCCCTGACCGGTGACGATCCTGTCTACATGCTCACCGCGCCGATCCCGGCCACGCACAAGGCCCTGAAGAAGGCCGGTCTGAGCATTTCCGACATCGACGTCATCGAGATCAACGAGGCGTTCGCTCCGGTTCCGCTCGCCTGGCTTCAGGAGCTGGACGCCGATCCGGCCCGTACGAACCCGAACGGGGGCGCGATCGCGCTCGGCCACCCGCTCGGCGGCACCGGCGCGATCCTGATGACCAAGCTCCTGCACGAGCTGGAGCGCACCGGCGGTCGCTACGGGCTCCAGACGATGTGCGAGGGCGGCGGCCAGGCCAACGTCACCATCATCGAACGCCTTTGACATCCTCCCCGGCGTGAACGCCGGGGACTCCCCCACGTCGCCGTGGAGTTCTTACTGCTTCTGCTACGCCGCGTGAGCGTCGTAGGTTGCGGGCGGTGCCAGGGTCGGAATTGCCTCACCTGGTCTTACCTGCCCTCGACAGTCGTTTCGCGTGTCCGCCAGCCCGGCGGCCACCATCTCCTTGTCCTGCTCTCCCCCGGTCGGGGTCACCTCCGCCTGCGCGCGCAGGTGGAGGCCCTCGGCCAGAATGTTCAGCGCGGCGGCGCGGTCGCGGTCGTGGTGTTCCCCGCAGGACGGGCAATCCCACTCCCGCACCCCCAGCGGTGTCTTCCCGTTCCGCCACCCGCAGCACGGACACAACTGCGAGGAGGGAAACCAGCGGCCGACCGTGACGACCGTCCGCCCATAGCGGGCCGCCTTCCCGCCCAGCAGAGTACGGAACGCACCCCAGGACGCGTCGTTCACCGATTTGGCCAGCCGGCCGCGGGCCAGACCCCGCACCGCCAGGTCCTCGATCGCCACCGTTTGGGTCTCGCGGATGATCGATGTGCTGGTCTGGTGCAGGAAATCCCGGCGCGCGTCGCCCACCTTGGCGTGCTGGCGAGCCACCGCGATCCGCGCCTTCTCCCGGTTCTTTGATCCCTTCTGTTTGCGTGACAGCGCCCGTTGCAGGCGGGCCAGCCGTTTGGCCCGGCGCCGCAGCCACCGCGGATTGGCGATCTTCGTGCCATCCGACAAGACCGCATAATGAGTCAAACCCAGATCGATCCCGATCTCGGCCTCCGCCTCGGGCGGCACCTGCCCGGCATCCTCGACCTCGATCACGAACGAGGCGAAACAGCGGCCCGCCGCATCCTGGACGACCGTGACCGACGACGGGACCGCCGGCAGCTCCCGCGACCAGCGCACCTCGATCTTCCCGATCTTGGCCAGGTACAGCGTCCCGTCGCCGGGCAGGCGGAAGGCGGTACGGGTGAACCGGGCCGCCTGACGCCGATCCCGGCGCGACTTGAACACCGGCAGCCCCATCCGCGGTCCCTTACGCTTCCCACTGACGGAGTCGAAGAAATTCTGGTACGCCTGATCCAGGTCACGCAGCACCTGCTGGAGCGGGACCGCCGACACCTCACCCAGCCACTCCCGCTCCGGCGTCCGTTTCGCCGCGGTGATACAGATCTTCTGCAGATCCCCGCCACCGATCCACGGCAGCCCGGCCTTACGCGCCGCCTTGCGCATCGCCAGCGCGTCATTCCACACCACCCGGACACACCCGAACAATCGCGCCAGGGCCTGACGCTGGGAGGGGTCGGGGTAGATCCGGAAGTTGTAGCGCAGCCTCACCTCCCGGCCCCCTTCCGTACGCCAGCTACACACCGTCGCGACTCGAACACACTAACGCATGGCCGAGGGCAAGCGGAAGCCGAATACCAGCGTGGCAGGCACGTTGTCGCCGCGGTTCACGTCAATCTGGTCTTTGTGACCAAGTATCGAAGGAATATCTTCGATGTGGAGATACTCCGCCGGTGCGAGGAAATCATGATCGAGGTGTGCGACGTACTGGTGCATGGACCTCTAATCCTCCTGCCGGTATCCGGCGCCGACCACGTTCGAGACACTTCTCGCCGTACCGGCGCCAAAGGGGGGACCGCCCGATTAGAGGCATCAAGCCAATGAGAAGACCGACCCGGGGCATCCGGGGCGGTCTTCTCGTCTCTCCACAGCCGATCGCGCAGCTACTCCGAGCCCACCAGTTCGCCCACGTGCAAGGCCGGGAGTTCGATGTGGACGATCGTGCCGGAGCCGAGGGCGGAGGTGATCCAGCAGCGGCCGCCGTGGGCGTCGGTGATGGCCTTGACGATGGACAGGCCCAGGCCGGCGCCGTCGGAGAGGCGTTCTTCGCCTCGGTGGAAGCGGTCGAAGGCGCGGGCGGCCTGTTCAGGGGACATGCCGGGGCCGTCGTCGGCGATTTCGAGGAGGAACTTGGTGCCGATGCGGGAGATCCGGACGAAGGCGGGCGTGCCTGGGGGAGTGTGGGCGCGGACGTTGGCGAGGAGGTTGACGACGACCTGGCGGATGCGGGCCTCGTCGACGACGGCGACGAGCGTGGGGGGCGCGTCGACGATGATGGGGGAGTCGGGGTCCAGCGCGGTGGCATCCGCAGCAGCTTCTCGCGCTATTTCCGACAAGTCGGTTTCGGAGAGGGTGAGGGCGGCGCTGCGGTCCAGGCGGGCCAGTTCCAGCATCTCGGAGACGAGCTTGCCCATCCGGGTGGCTTCGTCCTCGATGCGGCCCATCACCTTTGGGAGTTCCTCTTCGGGGATGGCCCCGGCACGGTGGAGCTCCGCGTAGCCGCGGATGGCCGCGAGCGGGGTCCTGAGCTCGTGGGAGGCGTCGGCGGCGAACCGGCGGATCCGATCCTCGGAGGCCCAGCGGTCCCGGAACGAGGCGCTGATCCGGTCCAGCATGAGGTTGATGGCACTGCCCAGCTTGCCCACCTCGGAGGTGCCTTCCGGCATCCGGGCGGACAGATCACCGCCCCGCGCGATGCCCACGGCCATCCGCGCCATCCGCCCCAGCGGCGCCAGCCCGGTCACGATGAGCAATCTGCCGACGAGGGCGAGTAACACGATCAGCAGCCCACCGGTGACGAGTTCGGCGAGTAAGATCTCGCGGACCGGATCGTTGACCCCGTCCAGCGGGACCGCGACGATCACCAGCCGAGCCCCGATCCGGGTCCGCGCCGCCGCGGCCATCAGGTCACCGCCGAGCTCGAAAGTACGCCCCGCCGAGGCGTGCGCGGTGAGCCGCTCCTGCCCGAGCTGCTCCACCAGGCCCGGCACCGACCCCGCCTGCGGCGCGTCCCCGCTGACCAGCCGGGTCCGCTGGTTGTTGAGGTTGAAGGTGACCACCGCGAAGGTGGACCCGGTCAGCGCCTGGGTGAGCGTGTCGGTGGCCTCCACCCGGCGGGAGGCGGTGGCGGTGGCCGCCAGCAGCTGCCCCTCCAGCCGGTTGTACAGGTGCCCCCGCAACACGACCGCGCTGACCACCGACAGCACCACCAGCAGCAGGGCGCTGATGGCGAGTAGTCCGGCCAGGAGTCGGGTGCGCAGCGACATTACGGCCGCAGGGCGTACCCCACACCCCGCTGGGTGTGGATCAGCGGCGGCCCGAGCGGGTCGAGCTTACGGCGGAGGTAGGAGATGTAGGTCTCCAGCACCTGGGAGGACCCCCCATACCCCCAGACCTGATCGAGCAGCTGCCGTTTGGTCAGCACCAACCCCGGATGCTCCATCATGAACGCCAGCAACCGGAACTCGGTCGGGGACAGATCCACCCGGACGCCACCCCGCCGCACCTCCCAGCGCGCCTCGTCCAGCTCCAGGTCGGCCACCCGGAGCACGTCCCCGCTGGGCCGCTCCTCGGCGTCCGGCACGCTCGTACGGCGCAGCACCGCCCGGATCCTGGCGACCAGCGCCTCCACCGAGAAGGGTTTCGTCACGTAGTCATCGGCGCCCATGGTCAGCCCGCGCACGGTGTCCGACACGGCGTCCCGCGCGGTCAGGAAGATCACCGGAGTCTGCACGCCTTCGAACCGGATCCGGCGGCACACCTCGAACCCATCGATGTCGGGCAGCATCACGTCGAGGACGACGAGATCCGGCCGCCTGGCCGCGAACTCGCGCAGCGCGTCGCGCCCGGTGGCCACCGCGGTCACGCTGAAGCCGTGAAACCGCAGCGCGACATCGACGATGTCGCGGATGTTTGGTTCGTCCTCGACGACGAGGATTCTGGTCTCACTCATGACGGGATAAGTATGGGGCCTCCGTACTAGCCGGAAGCCCCATATGTCCGTATTTAGCTCACCACGGCTTTGTTCTTCGGTACGAACACCGCGGTGGCGGTCGGGTTCGGGGTCCCGGGGACGCCGATGGCGAACACCCAGTCGCCCACCATGAGCTTGGTGAAGTCGGCCTTCTCGCCGGCCCGGCGGAACCGGGTGTCGGTGGCCGTGTTCCAGGTCCAGGTCACCCCGTCACGGCTTTTCACGGTGAGCGTGGCGGCGCCCTTCGCGATGATCGCGCCCCGCTGCCAGGTGTAGGTGACGAAGGTGTTCTTCTTCTCCCGCACGGTCGCGGAACCGTGGATGCCGACCACCCACCGGTTGAACTTGCCGCGCAGGCGCGGCCCGCGCAGCGTCGAGTCCGCCGTCACCAGCGAGTCGGCGATCGTGTACGCCCCCGCCGGGATGTACGCGGCACCGGTGGTCACCGCGGGCGCGGCCGGGGCGGACGGCGCGGCGGGGTCCGCGGCGGCGGTGGCCGAGGCCAGGAACACCGTGGCGACGATGGTGGCGCCAAGCGCGAGCTTCGTTCTCATGGAACTCAGCAAAGCGCCGCAGACTGGGCCGACGACCGGAGAAAGGTGGGAAATCCGTGGGAAAACTAACCAGAAACCCGTCCTATAGACAGCCGCCTAGCCGCCGCCCCGGCGACTCACCGCCGCGGCTGTCCAGATCACGACTTTCTGATTAGAACGGAACCCGGGCCACGCAGAACACCGTCTGCCCGAACGGCGGCCGGACGAACCGCTCGATGAAGCGCGTGGCCGGCACCACCGTACGGTCATAGATCTTGACCAGCCGGGGATTCGGATACCCGACCCCGCCCCGCCGCACGGCCAGCCACCAGGCGATGCCGCCGAGGAAGTTGATCGGCTTCAGCACGTCCACGTCCAGCCCCGCCGCGGCGATGGTCCGCCCCAGCGTCGCCGGCGTATACCGCGTGACATGCCCGACCTTCTTATCGAAGTCCCCATAAAGCTGCATATACCCAGGCACCCAAATAATGATCTTGCCGCCCGGCTGGGTGACCTTCGCCAGCGAGCGCAGCGCCGCCACGTCCTCCTCGATGTGCTCCAGGACGTTCATCAGCACAACGGTGTCGACCTTGTTCTCCAGCGGAATCGCGGTCGGCAGCCCGAAGTGGAGCACCTCGATGTCATCCCGCTCGACGAACCGCTTCTCCAACTGCTCCACGCAGTACGGATCGAAGTCGCTCACCACCAGCCGATCCAGCCGGGGCAGGAACTGCTCCGCGAAGTGCCCGAGCCCGGACCCGATCTCCAGCATCGACCGCCCGACATGCGGCGCGACCATGTCGAACTCATATTGCCGGTAATTCCGGGCTTCGTCCCCGCCCAGGTGGTTCTCCAGGGCCTCGTCTCCAGCCGCCGGCTGAACTACTCGGTCATACCCAGACATGAAATCCTCGTTCGTGACAGGGGGCGGTGCGGAAAGTCTAGTGCCCCGAGCCGCACGGATGATTCAGAACCCGCGGTCCCGGCATCGAGGGTTACGATTCGTTAATGCCCGCCGAACTGGCCAGCTTCGTCGGCCGCAGGTCGGAAATCGCCGTGATCACGCGACTGCTGGACCTGTCTCGCCTGGTCACGCTGACCGGAGTCGGCGGAATCGGAAAGTCCCGGCTGGCTCTGGCGGTGGCCGAGACCGTGCGGGCGAGCTTCCCCGACGGCGTCACCCTGGTGG
The DNA here is from genome assembly GCF_039871605.1 of Acrocarpospora sp. B8E8. Taxonomy (NCBI): domain Bacteria; kingdom Bacillati; phylum Actinomycetota; class Actinomycetes; order Streptosporangiales; family Streptosporangiaceae; genus Acrocarpospora; species Acrocarpospora sp. B8E8. The sequence continues at coordinate 75,285 of NZ_JBDPLV010000016.1, forward strand.
ATCTCGCCAAGGTCCGCGATCCCGACCTGCTCAGCCACACGGTGGCGGGCGCGCTCGCCGACCAGACGACCCGGCTGCAGGAGGAGTCGCTCGCCGCCTACCTGGCCGACCGCCGCCAGCTGCTGATCTTCGACGGCGCCGACTCGCTGGTGGACGGCTGCGCCCAGCTGGCCGAGACCCTGCTCAAGGCCGCCCCCGACCTGCGGATCATGGTCACCAGCCGGCAGGCGCTGGACGTGGCGGGGGAGCACCTGTTCGTGGTCGGCCCGATGGCCAAACTCGAAGCGATCGCCCTGCTCAACGAGCGCGCCCAGCGCTCCCTGGTCGAGGACGGCGGGCTGTGCGAGCGGCTCGACGGCATCCCGCTCGCCATCGAACTGGCCGCCGTCCGCCTCGCCGACCAGTCGGTGGCCGAGATCATCCGCGGCCTCGACGACCGCTTCCACCTGCTGGACGGCCTGCGAGCCGTGATCGGCTGGAGCCACGAGCTGTGCTCCCCGGGCGAGCGCCTGCTCTGGGCCCGGCTGGCGGTCTTCGCCGGCCGCTTCGACCTGTCCGCCGCCGAGGAGGTCTGCGCCGACCGCGTCATCCCGTCGCACGAGGTGCTGGACCTGATCAGCGGCCTGGTGGAACGCTCGATTCTGGTCCGCGAGGAGGGTTCCCGCTACCGCATGCTGGCCACCGTCCGGGAGTACGGCGAGGAGTGGCTGCACCGCCTCGGCGAGGAGGAGACCTTCCGGCTCCGCCGCCGCCACAAGAACTACTACCTGCGGCTGGCCCGCCAGGGCGAGACCGAGTGGTTCGGCCCCGGCCAGGAGGAGGTCTTCGCCAGGACCCGCGCCGAGCACGGCAACCTGCGCAGCGCGCTGGAGTTCTGCCTGAGCGTGCCCGGCGAGGTCCGCGACGGCCTCGACCTGGCCGCCAGCCTCTGGTTCTTCTGGGTCGGCTGCGGCTACCTCGGCGAGGGCCGCCACTGGCTGGAGCAGGGCCTGGCGCTCGACTCCGCGCCGACCCCCGAGCGGGCCAAGGCGCTGTGGGCGGGCGGCTACGTGGCCCTGCTGCTCGGCGACATCGACCACGCCGTCGCCCTGCTGGAGGAGTGCCGCGAGGGCGGCGACAACCGGGCCGACAACAGGACCAGGGCCAGGGCCGTGCACCGGCTCGGCTGCGCCGCCCTGTTCGCCGACGACCACGCCGCCGCCGTCCCGCTCCTGGAGGACGCCCTGGACCAGTACGCCTGGCTCGGCATCGTGGACAGCCAGGTCCTGCTCGGCAAGGTCGAGCTGGCCATGTCCCTGGCCTTCGCCGGCCGGTTCGACGACAGCGCCAAGCTCTGCCAGGAGGTCACGGCCGAATGCGAAGCCCACGGCGAGAGCTGGGTGCTGTCGTATGCGCACTACGTCCAGGCGTACGCGCACTGGGCGAACGGCGAGCTGGCCGCCGCGGACCGGCTGGCCCGCGAGTCGCTGCGGCTCAGCCGGGCCTTCAACGACCCGGTCGGCACCGTGCTGGACGTGCAGCTGCTGGCCCTGGTGCTGGGCGACGCGGAGGAGCACGAGCGGGCGGCGCTGCTGCGGGGCGCGGCGGCCAGGCTGTGGCGTTCGGTCGGCCCGCCGCTGTTCGGCTCGCGGCATTTCCACGCCTCGCACGCCGCCGGTGAGACGCGGGCCAGAAGTGCCCTGGGGGACGCCGGGTACGAGGCCGCGCTGGCCAGGGGCCGCCAGGCCGGTCTGGACTATGCGTTAGAAATATCTTCCCAAGGAGTGGTTTTCTCCACAGGTGTGGTCCATTACCGGCCCTGAGCGTGATTTGCTGCGGGCGTGAATCTGCCCGCCGAGACGAGCACCTTTGTCGGCCGCGACACCGAATTAGCTGAGGTCAGCCGATTAATGGGCGATTCACGACTGGTCACGCTCACCGGCCCTGGCGGGGTCGGCAAGACCAGGCTCGCCATCCGCGCCGCCGCCACCGGATCGGAGCACGTTTACTTCGCCGAACTCGCCGCCGAGCAGAACGGCGACCTGCTCGCGCACGCGGTCGCCGCCGCGCTCGGCCTGCGCGAGCAGTCGGTGCGCCCGCAGGCCGAGGTGGTGGCGGAACACCTGGCCGACAAGCGCCTGCTGCTCGTCCTGGACACCTGCGAGCACCTCATCGACGCCACCCGCGACCTGGTCACCCACATCCTGGCCACTGCCCCCGGCGTGCGCGTGCTGGCGACCAGCCGCCAGCCGCTCAGCCTGCCGTCCGAATGCGTCTACCGGGTCGAACCGCTCACCGACGCCGACGCCCAGCGCCTGTTCTGCGACCGCGCCGTCGCCGTCCTCCCTCAGTTCACCCCCACCGACGCGGTGGTACGGCTCTGCACCCGCCTCGAAGGCATCCCGCTCGCGCTCGAACTGGCCGCCCGGCGGCTGCGCGCGCTCTCCCCCGAGGAGATGGCCGACCGGCTGGACGACCGGTTCGCGTTGCTGGGCGGCGGGGGCCGTACCGGACGGCATGACGGGCTGCGGTCCGCGGTGGGGTGGAGCCACGAGCTGTGCACGCCCGACGAGCGGCTGCTCTGGGCCCGGCTGTCGGTCTTCGCCGGGTCCTTCGACGTGGAGGCGGCCGGGCAGGTCTGCGCCGACGAGCGGCTCGGCAACGTGCCCGGGGTGCTGGCCCGGCTGGCCGACAAGTCCATCGTGCGGGCCGACGACGACCGCTACCGCATGCTCGACACCATCCGCGAATACGGCCGGGACTGGCTGCGCGAGCTCGGCGAGGAGGAACTCCAGCTCCGGCGGCACCGGGACTATTACCTGACCCTGGCCCGGGAGGCCGACGCCGACTGGTTCGGCCCCAACCAGTTCACCTGGGCGCTGTGGGTCCGCTGCGAGCTGCCCAACCTGCGGCTGGCCCTGGACCACAGCATCGCCAGCGCGGTCGGCCTGGAGCTGGTCGGCGCGCTCTGGTTCGTCTGGTTCTGCCTCGGCGAGATCCGGGAGGGGCGCTACTACCTGGACCGGGCGCTGGAACGCAACGGCAAGCCGGGACCGGCCAGGACGAAAGCGCTGTGGGCGGCGGCCTGGGTGTCGTTCGCCCAGGGCGACCTGGATCTGGTCGCGCACCGCACCGCCGAGGCCTGCGAGGCCGCCCTGGAGCAGCAGGACTGGGTCGGCGCCGGCTACGCCCACCTCGGCCTGGGCGCGCTGACCATCGTCAAGGGCGATCCAGAACGCGGCGGCGTGACGGTGGAGCAGGCGATCGGCTACTTCGAGCGGGCGGGCGGGCGCCATGTCGGCAAGCTGGTGGCCGCGACCGTGCTCGGCCTGTGCCTGCTGATGCGCGACGAGCACGAGCGGGCCGCCGCCCTGATGGCCGAGCAGCGAGCCGAGTGCGAGAGCGCCGGGGAGGTCTGGGCCAGGTCCGGCGGCGACTACATCAGGTCCCGGGTGGAGCTGGGCCGGGGCGACCCGGTGGCGGCCGACCGGCTGGCGCGCGCCGGGCTGCGGGCGGTGTGGCGGTTCGGCGACCTGGTGAGCAGCGCGGTCGCGGTCGACCAGCTGGCGATGACGGCGTGCGCTGTGGGCGACCATCCGCGCGCGGCCCGGCTGCTCGGCGCGGGCCAGCGCATCTGGGACAGCTTCGGCCTGAGCCAGTTCGGCTCGCCCGACTTCGGCGGCCCTCGCCTGGAGACCGAACGCCAGGCCAGGGGCGCGCTGGGGGACGCGGAGTTCGAGCGCGAATACCGCGAAGGCGAGCAGTCGCCGGAACGCGCGATCGGATTCGCCCTGGGCGGGCTTCCCAATTCGCGAGTTGTACGGTGGAATCTTCCCGCTCCCGAATGATCCCGTCCCCCTGGAAGTTGATCCCCCGCGCATGCAGGACGACGAGGCGATAGCCCGCGCGTTGTCCGGCGATCTGGGCGCCTACGAGGTGCTGGTCGCCCGGTACAGCGCGGTCGCGCACCGGACCGCCCACCTGCTCGGCGCGGGCCACGAGGCCGAGGACGTGGTCCAGGAGGCGTTCGTCAAGGCGTACCGTCATTTGTCGGGATTTCGGCGGGATTCGGCGTTCAAGCCGTGGTTGCTGCGGATCGTGGCCAACGAGACGCACAACCTGACGCGCTCGCGGGGGCGGCGGGCCGAGCTTGCTGTTCGCCTCGGTCAGGAGCCTGAGGGTGGGTCCGCGGAAGGGGATCCGGAAGAGGTCGTCGTCGCGGCTGACCGGTCGTCGCGGTTGCTCGCCGCCGTGCGAGGGTTACCTGATCGGGAACGTGAAGCGGTGGTTTGCCGGTATTTCCTGCAGTTGTCGGAAGCCGAGACCGCCGAGGTGCTGGGTTGCCCCGTGGGTTCGGTGAAGTCCCGGACCTTCCGTGGCCTGCGGCGACTTCGAGAGGAGGTGGGCCGTGAACTCCTCTAACGATTCTGATGACATTTCGGGATTCGCTGAGCTGGAGGCTGAACTGCGCGCGCTGAGCGACGCGCTGGCAGTCCCCGAGCCAAGCCCACCCGCCGACGTCGCCCGCGCCGTCCGCGCGACCCTGGAACGCGAGGTTTCCGACGCGACCGCGCCGAATCGGGGAGTTCTTCGGCGGTTCCGTTTGCGAGGTTCCGATAAGGCCGCGCCGAATGGCGGAATGCGAGCTTCCGACCCAGCCGCGTCGGGACGCCGGCGGTTCCGCTTGCGGCAGAAGATCGCGGCGGTCGTCGCCACGTTCCTCGTGGTACTGATCGCGGCCACCCCGCAGGGCCGCGCCGCCGTCGTCTCCATCCTCCGCTTCGCGGGAGTCGAGATCCGCGTCGGCGAACCGGCCCCGCTCCCGTCCGGCGCGTCCTCCCCACTGCCCGGCGAACGCCGCGTCACCTTGGCCGAAGCCCGCACCCAGGTACGGTTCCCCCTGGTCGTCCCCACCGCCCTAGGCGACCCCGCCGACGTCAGGATCGCCGACGGCGGCCGGGTGGTATCGATGTTCTGGCCCGGCATCCGCCTCGACCAGTACGACGGCCGCCTCCAGAGCACCTGGCGCAAGGAAATGGGCCCACCCTGGCCGGAGGAGGTGACCGTCGACGGCGTCATCGGCGTCTGGATCCAGCAACCGCACGGCCTCCAGTACACCCCGGCCACAGGCCCGCCCCAGGAACTCCGGCTGGCCGGACCAACCCTGATCTGGCAGCACGGCCCAGTCGGCATGCGCCTCGAAGGCCCCACCACCATCGTCGAAGCCCGCCAGCTCGCCAACTCGGTACGCTAGCCCGCCACCCGCCAGATCCTCGGGCGTGGTTCTCCCACCCGCCCATCCTTTGTTTCTCCTCGGGCTCCGCCCGCCCCCCGTCACCGCCGTGGCCACGAGAGAGGCAAACGCCCCCAGCGGCAGCGTCGAAAAAGGTAGGGTGGGTGGGGAGAACCCCTGGTCCGGTTGGAATGTCCCAGAGGGTGCGAATCGGCAATGCGCTAGCCCGCCAGCCAGGTGTCGATCTCGGTGAGTAGTTCCTTCTTGAGTGAATCCGGGGCCGCGGAGGAGCGGATCGATTGGCGGGCCAGTTCGGCGAGTTCGGCGTCGCGGAAGCCGTACACGTCTCTGGCCAGTTCGTACTGGGGGAGTAGCCGGGCGCCGAACAGGAGCGGGTCGTCGGCGCCCAGAGCGATCGGGACGCCGGCGTCGAAGAGCCGTCGTAGTGGCACGTCCTCGGGCCGCTCGACCACGCCGAGTCCGACGTTGGACAGCGGGCACACCTCGCAGGCGATCTGCCGGTCGGCAAGACGCTCCATCAGCCGGGCGTTTTCGGCGGCCCGCACGCCGTGTCCCACCCGGTCGGCGTCCAGATCGTCCACGCATTCGGCCACGCTGACCGCGCCCAGCAGCTCGCCCCCGTGCGGCACGGCCAGCAGGCCCGCCCGCTTGGCGATCCGGAACGCGCCGTCGAAATCCCTGGCCCGGCCCCGGCGCTCGTCGTTGGACAGGCCGAAGCCGATCACGCCCCGGTCCTGATACTGGGTGGCCAGCCGGGCCAGCGTCCTGGCGTCCAGCGGGTGCCGGGTGCGGTTGGCGGCGACGATCACCGCCATCCCGACCCCGACCTGCTTGGCGGCGCGTTCCGCCGCGTCCAGCATGAGCTCCAGCGTCGGGGTCAGCCCGCCGAACCGCTGCGCGTAACCCGAGGGATCCACCTGGATCTCCAGCCAGCGCGAACCTTCCGCCCGCTCGTCCTCGGCGGCCTCCCTGAGCAGCCGGTAGACATCCTCGGGGCGGCGCAGCACCGAACGGGCGATGTCGTAGAGCCGCTGGAACCGGAACCAACCGCGTTCATCGGTGGCGCGCAGCTGCGGCGGCCAGTCCTGGACCAGCGCGTCCGGCAGGTGCACGCCGTGTTCGATGGCCAGCTCGATCAGCGTGCTGTGCCGCATCGAACCGGTGAAGTGCAGGTGGAGGTGGGCCTTCGGGAGGCCGAGGAGCGGGCGCGACATCTCCTTATCCTGCCGTAACCGCGCTCAACCTCAAGCGGGCTTCACGCGTTGTGGAGGATCGAAAGGGGAGCTCATGACCGAGGAAGACGAAGCGGCCTTCGACGAGTTCCTGGCCGCGCGCAGCACCGCTCCGCTCCGCACCGCCGTCCTGGTCTGCGGAGTGGAAAAGGACGGCGCCACGACCCTGGACCAGGACGGCAGGCTGGACGGCAAGAAGGTCGCCGAGAACACCTACCTGAACGACGGCAACATGATCGCCCGAGTCCTCGACGACACGCACGGCGTGCTCGTCGTCCTGGAACCGAGCCTGGCCGAGAAGCTGGACGCGGCCACGATCGAAGCCGAGCTCATCAAGGTCGCCGAAGGGCTCACCCTGGCGGACTAGCGCGCCTCGGCGAACAGTTTGGCCAACCGGCTGATGCCCTCGGCGAGGTCCTCATCACCGAGCGCGTAAGAGAGGCGGAAGTAGCCAGGTGTCCCGAAAGCCTCACCCGGAACCAGGGCGACTTCCGCCTCTTCCAGGATCAGCTCCGCCAACTCCGCCGTCGTCGCGGGCCGCTGCCCGCGCAGCTCCTTGCCCAGCAGCTCCTTGACCGCGGGGTAGGCGTAGAACGCCCCGAAAGGTTCAGGGCACACCACGCCCGGAATCTCGTTGAGCAGCCGCACCATCGCCTGCCGCCGCCGGTCGAACGCCTCCCGCATCGCGGTCACCGCGGTCAGATCCCCGCTGACGGCCGCCAGCGCCGCCGCCTGGGCCACGTTCGACACGTTCGAGGTGGCATGCGACTGCAGGTTGGTGGCCGCCTTCACCACGTCGGCCGGGCCGATCAGCCAGCCCACCCGCCAGCCCGTCATCGCGTACGTCTTCGCGACCCCGTTCACCACCACGACCTTGTCCCGCAGCTCGGGCACGGCGGTCGCCACGCTGGTGAACTTGGCGGAGCCGTACACCAGGTGTTCGTAGATCTCGTCGGTGACCACCCAGAGGCCCTTCTCCAGCGCCCAGCGGCCGATCTCCCCGATCTGGGCGGGGGAGTAGACCGCGCCGGTCGGGTTGGACGGCGAGACCAGCAGCAGCGTGGTCGTGCGCTCGGTCAGGCCGGCCTCCAGCTGCTCCACCGAGGCCAGATAGCCGGTGGTCTCGTCGGTGAGCACGTCCACCTGCACGCCCCCGGCCAGCTTGATCGCCTCCGGATAGGTGGTCCAGTACGGCGCCACCACGAGCACCTCGTCGCCCGGGTTCAGCAGGGTGGCGAAGGCTTCGTACACGGCCTGCTTGCCGCCGTTGGTGACCAGCACCTGCGCGGCGTCCACGGCGAAGCCCGAGTCGCGCTTGGTCTTCTCGGCGATGGCCTGCTTGAGCTCGGGCAGGCCGCCCGCCGGGGTGTACTTGTGGAAGCGCGGATTGCGGCACGCCTCGACCGCGGCCTCGACGATGTAGTCGGGGGTCGGGAAGTCGGGCTCGCCGGCGCCGAACCCGATCACCGGGCGGCCGGCCGCCTTCATCGCCTTCGCTTTGGCGTCCACGGCCAGGGTGGCGGATTCTGTGATAGCGGCGACACGCGCGGAGATTCGGGTCATGACTCCATGTTTTCAGAACACGCGCCGTGTCTCCCGCGCAATTCCATCATCCGGACAACCCCACACGGTAGCTTTGAGCTGCGGTGAAGGTGCGGCTGCCTACTGGTTCGACGAAGCAGCCATTCCCACGTACACTTCACCGTCTAGTGGGCCACAACGCCGAAACAGTCGGGTAGGGTGGTGCACGGCTTAGGGCACTAGCGCAATTGGTAGCGCACCGGTCTCCAAAACCGGCGGTTGGGGGTTCGAGTCCCTCGTGCCCTGCGGAGTGCGGTCCGCGCACTATAGGGCGTAAGAGCCGCCAGTTGCGATGGACACGACGGATCAGGTGAGGACTGTGGCGATCGACACGCGCGGCGAGGCCGCGGCACAGCCAGGCAAGCCGAGCGGCGAGAAGAAGAAACGCACCTCTCCCGCCCTTTTCTATCGGCAGGCCGTCAGCGAGCTGCGTAAGGTCATTTGGCCCACCCGGAAAGACCTGATCAACTACACCATCGTGGTGCTCGGGTTCTGTCTGATCATGGTGGGAATCGTGTCTCTGCTCGACTTCCTGCTGACGAGGGGCGTGCTCGCGGTCTTCGGTTCCTGATCGCGCCGCACGTCCAGTTCATCGAGGAAAGAGGAATAGTCACCGTGTCCGAGTCCCCGCTGCCGGTCGACGGCTCCCACGACGAGCACGACGAGTGGGAAGCCGAGACGACGGAAGAGGCAGAAGAGGTCGAGTCGGAGGTCGAGGAGGCCACCGGCGACGCTGAAGCCGAGGCTGTCTCCGCTGTTGACGAAGACGGTGATGTGCTTCCCGACGTCGACCCGATCGAAGAGTTCAAGCGCCAGCTCCGCGGCCAGTTCGGCGAGTGGTATGTCATCCATTCGTACGCGGGCTACGAGAACCGGGTCAAGCAGAACATCGAGAGCCGCACCGGCTCCCTCAACATGGAGGATTTCATCTTCCAGGTCGAGGTGCCGACCCACACGGTCACCGAGTTCAAGGGCGGCAAGAAGACGCCGATCAAGGAGCGGGTGCTCCCCGGCTACGTGCTGGTCCGGATGGACCTGACCGACGAGTCCTGGGCCGCCGTGCGGAACACGCCCGGCGTGACCGGCTTCGTGGGCCTGTCCAACAAGCCGAGCCCGCTCAACCTCGACGAGGTGGCCAAGCTGCTCGCGCCGGAGCCGACCGAAGAGGTCAAGAAGGCCTCCGCGAAGGCCACGGCCTCCACGGTCGAGTTCGAGATCGGGGAGTCGGTCACCGTCATGGACGGCCCGTTCGCCACGCTGCCCGCCTCGGTCAGCGAGATCAGCCCCGAGTCGCAGAAGCTCAAGGTGCTGGTGTCGATCTTCGGCCGGGAGACCCCGGTGGAGCTCTCGTTCAACCAGGTCTCGAAGATCTGACAGAGTCTCCGTCTCGGTAGCTGTCCCGGGTCTCTGTCTCGGTCAAGTAGACTCGTCTAGTTCTCCCCGCCACGCGGGGACGCCCTAGGCTGCCCTCAGGCAGGTAATGCCGGGGCACCACGGAAATCATTGAGGACCCGGAGAGAGTCATGCCTCCCAAGAAGAAAATCGCGGCGTTGGTGAAGGTCCAGCTTCCCGCTGGCCAGGCCACGCCCGCGCCGCCCGTCGGTACCGCGCTCGGTCCGCACGGCGTGAACATCATGGAATTCGTCAAGCAGTACAACGCGGCGACGGAAGCTCAGCGGGGCAACATCATCCCCGTCGAGATCACCATCTTCGAGGACCGCAGCTTCACCTTCATCACGAAGACGCCGCCGGCGCCTGAGCTGATCAAGAAGGCGCTCGGCCTCAAGGGCGGCTCCGCCAACCCGCTGAAGACCAAGGTGGGTCACCTCACCAAGGAGCAGCTGCGGCAGATCGCCGAGACGAAGATGCCCGACCTGAACGCCAACGACATCGAGATGGCCGAGCGCATCATCGCCGGCACCGCCCGTTCCATGGGCATCACGGTCGCCGAGTAGTAACTCCCCGAAAACCAGTGGAAGGGCCTCGCGCGGTCCGTACCACGAACTCCATTAGGAGAAGAAAGTGAAGCGCAGCAAGAGCTGGAAGAACGCGGCGCAGCAGATCGACCGCGAAGCCGTCCTGTCGCCGCTGGACGGCGTCCGGGTGGCCAAGAAGACCGCCACCACCAAGTTCGACGCCACCGTCGAGGTGGCCCTGCGGCTGGGCGTCGACCCGCGCAAGGCCGACCAGATGGTCCGCGGCACCGTCAACCTCCCGCACGGCACCGGCAAGACCGCCCGGGTCCTGGTCTTCGCGACCGGTGACCGTGCCGAGGAGGCCCGCGCCGCGGGCGCCGACATCGTGGGCGCCGACGAGCTCATCGACGAGGTGGCCAAGGGCCGGCTCGACTTCGACGCCGTCGTGGCCACGCCGGACCTGATGGGCAAGGTCGGCCGCCTGGGCCGGGTGCTCGGTCCGCGTGGCCTGATGCCCAACCCCAAGACCGGCACCGTCACCCCGGCCGTCGGCAAGGCCGTCACCGACATCAAGGGCGGCAAGATCGAGTTCCGGGTGGACCGGCACGCGAACCTGCACTTCATCATCGGCAAGGCCTCCTTCGAGGAGCGCCAGCTGGTGGAGAACTACGCCGCCGCCCTGGACGAGGTGCTGCGGCTCAAACCGTCCGCCGCCAAGGGCCGCTACCTGAAGAAGGTCACCTTCGCCACGTCCATGGGCCCCGGCATCCCGGTCGACCCGAACATGACGCGGGGCATGACCGCCGAGCTCGACGCCTGATCGTTTCAGGTCTGCACGACCCCCATCCGGGTAGCCGGGTGGGGGTCTTCGTTTGTGTGGAGAAAGTGTGCGGATATCGCGCCGGCGACGCGTCGATCTTCCCGCGAACGTAGGCTCTGGGCGACGAAAGGACGAACCATAATGCGCCGACTTCTGGTGGCCGCCGCGCTGATCGCCGCGGCCGGGTGTGGCACGACGACGGCTCAGCCCCTCGGGGAGGTCCAGCTTTCGGCGGCCGACGCCTTAGCGCAGACCGCCCAGAAGGCCGAGGATGTCACGTCCTACGCCGCCGACATCGTGGTCGACTTCAGTGACCCGAAGGGTTCCACGGGCAACGTGCGCGGCACCATGCTGCTGCAGCAGAAGCCCACGCTCGCCTCCGACATCAACCTCAGCCAGGTGAGCTTCGCGGGCCAGCCGCTGCCCGGCGGCGTGCGCGCCATCCTGGTCGACGAGACCGCCTACCTGAAGCTGGACGTGCTCAAGCAGCTGACGGGCACCACCAAGCCGTGGGTCAAGGTGGGCCTCAGCGAGGTCGGCGACGACGCCAGCGTGCGGCAGTTCCTCAGCCAGGCCCAGCAGATCGACCTGAAGTCCAGCGTGGCCCTGCTCACCGCCTCCAAGGACGTCAAGGCCGTCGGCAACGAGACCGTCGGCAACGTGCAGACCACGCACTACGCGGGCACCTTCCCGGTGGCCGAGGCGGTCACGCTGCTGCCCAAGGAATCGCAGGACGCGCTGAGCGGCCAGCTGTCCGCGGTCAAGGACATGAAGTTCGACGCCTGGATCGACGACCAGGGCCTGCCCCGCAAGATCCAGCTGAACGGCGCCGCCGAGGGCGCCACCTTCACCGCCGCCCTGCTCTTCACCTCCTTCAACGAGCAACTCTCCATCGACGCCCCACCCGCCGACCAGGTCGGCGAGATGCCGAAGAACGCCCCGGTCACTGAATAACCCCCGTGTCGGCATGGCCGCGCCCCCGGGCGCGGCCATGGACACCGATTTGGTTTCTGGGGGATTGACACGTACTCTGTGTTCTGCCAAAGACCGCCGGTCGTCTTCGGGTGCCTACAAGCCCGTTGACCGAAGGATCCACGTGAGTGGACGGCCCGCGCAGGTGTGGATGTGAGCTTCGCTTAACGTGAGCCCCGTGCGCCCTGCGCCGGGGCTTGTTCGTTTTCACGCCTTCGCCGGTGGCACATCTGGAAGGAGGGCCCATGGCGAAGTCGGAGAAGACCGGCGCGGTCGCCGAGCTCACGAGCGAGTTCGACAGCTCCAGCGCCGCTGTTCTGACCGAATACCGCGGTCTCACCGTCGCCCAGCTCAAGCAGCTGCGCGTCTCTCTCGGTGGGAATGCGAAGTTCGCCGTGGCGAAGAACACGCTGACCAAGATCGCGGCGAACAATGCCGGGATCACCGCCCTGGACGGGCTGCTCACCGGCCCGACCGCGATCGCCTTCGTCAAGGGCGACGTGGTGGAGGCGGCCAAGGGCCTGCGTGAATTCGCCAAGGCCAACCCCCTTCTGGTGATCAAGGGCGGTGTCGTCGACGGCAAGGCGATGACCCCGGCCGAGATCTCCAAGCTGGCTGACCTTGAGTCCCGCGAGGTGCTCCTCGCGAAGCTGGCCGGCGCCCTGAAGGCCAAGCAGTCCCAGGCTGCCGCCACCTTCGCCGCGCTGCCCACGCAGATGGCTCGACTGGCCGAAGCCCTGCGCGCCAAGCGCGAAGAGGCCGGCGAGTAATCAGGAAGGTCCGCGAAAGCGGGGGGAAGCGCAGACCGCGGTCCCTTTGAAAACGTAGCTAGATCACTGGAGGAACACCATGGCGAAGCTCAGCACCGACGAGCTGCTCGAGACCTTCAAGGAGATGACCCTCCTTGAGCTGTCCGACTTCGTGAAGCTCTTCGAGGACACCTTCGACGTCAAGGCCGCCGCCCCGGTCGCCGTTGCCGCCGCCGCCGGCCCCGCCGCCGCGGTGGAAGAGGTCGAGGAGCAGGACGAGTTCGAGGTCATCCTCGAGTCGGCCGGCGACAAGAAGATCCAGGTCATCAAGGAGATCCGGGCCCTCACCAGCCTGGGCCTCAAGGAGGCCAAGGACCTTGTGGACGGCGCTCCCAAGTCGGTCTTCGACGGTAAGGTCAGCAAGGAGCAGGCGGAGAAGGCCAAGGCCGCCCTGGAGGGCGCTGGCGCCGGCGTCACCGTCAAGTAACGCTTGTCGCGGTAGTCAAGAAGGAGCGGTTCACTTCGGTGGGCCGCTCCTTTCGCATTCCTATACCGTGCCCTGTGTGGGCGTGGAAATCGGGATATCGGAGGACGTCGCCGAGCTGGCGGCCGAGGCGCTGCTCTGCCACGATCCCGGCGAGCCGCTGCCGATCCCGCCGCAACTGACCCCCGGAGGCCGGTGGCGGCCGTCCGTTCGGCGAGGAGGTCTATTGCCGCGGTTGACGTCCTACGGAGGTGGGTGGCGGCCGTCCGTTCGGCGAGGAGGTCTATTGCCGCGGCTGACCTCCTGCGGAGGCCGGGGTGCGTGATGTGCGCCGGGCCCCGGTCCGGCTGAACGTCGCCCTGGCCCTGCTCAGTGTGGGGTTCGCGGGGCTGGGCTGGCTGGCCTGGCAGAGCAGGGCCGAGGAGCTGGCCGTGGCCGCCGACCGGCAGGCCGCCATCCAGACCGCCGCCACCCATGCGATCAACCTGCTGTCCCTGGACCACCGCACGCTCGACTCCACCCTCGACCGCATCCTGGCCACCTCCACCGGCGAGGCCAGGGCCGGCTACGAGACGACGCTCCGGCAGGCCACCCTGGCCAACAAGTCCCAGCAGACCGGCGTGCTCCGCGGTACCGGGCTGACCTCCTTCACCGGTACGACCGCCCAGGCGCTGGTGGTGGCCGACGCGGTGATCGACTGGGCGGACCGGGACGACCCGGCGGAGGAGCGGTTCACCCGCTGGCGGATGACCCTGGTCAAGGAGTCAGGCAAGTGGCTGGTCGCCAAGGCGGAGTTGGTGCGATGAAACTCCGGCTGGCCGGAACTGTGAGGTCTGAATCCCCAGCGGATGGAGCGGGGCTGGTGCGATGAAACTCCGGCTGACCGCGTTCCTGGCCCTCCTGGCGGTCGTGACGGGTGTGGCGGCCCTGTGGGTGTTTCTGGACGCGCGGCGGCTTGAGGAGAGCCGGCGGGCGGGCCAGGAGGCGTCGAACGCGGCCGTCACCTACGCGGCGGACATGTTGTCCTACGACTACCGGACGATCAAGGAGGATCTGGCCCGCGCCAAGGGGCACGCCACCGGTGATCTCGTGGCCCGCTACGAGCGCCTCGCGGCCACCCTCGAGCCCGCCGCGACCCGGCAGAAGACGGTGCAACAGGCAGTAGTCGCCGACGCCGCCGTGGAGTCGGCGACCCCGGACGAGGTCCGCGTACTGGTCTTCCTCAACATGACCACATCCTCGTCCGAAACCGGCGCCGGAAGCCCTGTCCGGCAGGTGGTCCAGAACAGAGCGCGCCTGGTCATGGTACGGATTGATGATCGTTGGCTGGTTTCGGACCTTTCGACCCTCTTGGGCAACACGCCCATCCGATGAGCCGCGTTATTCAATTGTTAGTCAAGGTTGGGTTTAGCCCCCACCTGTCCGGGCATGCCCCATGCACGGCAGAGGTCGACCGTCGGTCAACGTTCGGTCCTCCGCGTGACAGAGCGTTAGCTGCCCCCGGTCGAGGGTATCGACAGGGTCTTGCGGCTTTCGAATGTGGCGCGGAAGGGAAAAACCCAGCGTGCTGGCCATTGGTTAGCTGAAATGTCGGCTCTCGGGCTTGACGTTTCGGCGCAGACGGGTGATGCTGCCAGCAACGTGGAGCGCAGAGCGAGAGCGGAGTGGACAGGTGTATGCCCATCGGCTACACTGCCCCTTTGCGCTGCCCTTTGACGACCGCTTCTCTCAGTAACCTTGCTGCATGGTCGTCTGGCGTGCGTGTAGTCAGTCCGCGAGCCCTCGGAAGGACATCTGTTGGCAGCCTCGCGCAACGCCTCCGCCGTACCCGCCGGTCCCCGTACCGTGTCTTTCGCACGTATTCAGGAGCCACTCGAAGTTCCTGATCTTCTAGCTCTGCAGACCGAGTCCTTCGACTGGTTGCTCGGTAACGAGAAGTGGAAGGCTCGGGTCGAGGCGGCCAGGCTGGCCGGACGGAAGGACGTACCCGCCCAGTCGGGCCTCGAAGAGATTTTTGAGGAGATCAGTCCCATCGAGGACTTCTCCGGAACCATGTCCCTCTCGTTCCGGGATCACCGGTTCGAGCCGCCCAAGTACTCGGTCGACGAGTGCAAGGACAAGGACATGACCTACTCCGCGCCCATGTTCGTGACCGCGGAGTTCATCAACAACACCACCGGTGAGATCAAGAGCCAGACCGTGTTCATGGGCGACTTCCCGCTCATGACCGGCAAGGGCACCTTCATCATCAACGGCACCGAGCGTGTCGTGGTCTCCCAGCTGGTGCGGTCCCCGGGCGTCTACTTCGACCGCAGTGTCGACAAGACCTCCGACAAGGACCTGTACGGCTGCCGGGTGATCCCGTCCCGCGGCGCCTGGCTCGAGTTCGAGATCGACAAGCGCGACAGCGTCGGCGTCCGCATCGACCGCAAGCGCAAGCAGGCCGTCACGGTCCTGCTCAAGGCGCTCGGCTGGACGACCGACCAGATCTTGGAGCGTTTCGGTCAGTACGAGTCGATGCGCGCCACCCTGGAGAAGGATCACACCTCCGGCCAGGACGACGCGCTGCTGGACATCTACCGCAAGCTGCGGCCGGGTGAGCCTCCCACCAAGGAGTCCGCGCAGACGCTGCTGGAGAACCTGTACTTCAACCCCAAGCGGTACGACCTGGCCAAGGTCGGCCGATACAAGATCAATAAGAAGCTGGGAGTGGACTCTGAGATCACTCAGGGCACCCTCACCGACGAGGACATCGTCTCCACCATCGAGTACATCGTCCGGCTGCACGCCGGCGAGGAGACCATGGGCCCCGACGGTTCGGTGATCATCGAGACCGATGACATCGACCACTTCGGCAACCGCCGCCTGCGCACCGTGGGCGAGCTCATCCAGAACCAGGTCCGGCTGGGCCTGGCCCGGATGGAGCGCGTCGTCCGCGAGCGCATGACCACCCAGGACGTCGAGGCGATCACGCCGCAGACCCTGATCAACATCCGCCCGGTGGTGGCGTCAATCAAGGAGTTCTTCGGCACCTCGCAGCTGTCGCAGTTCATGGACCAGACCAACCCGCTGGCCGGTCTGACCCACAAGCGGCGCCTGTCGGCCCTCGGCCCCGGCGGTCTGTCACGGGAGCGGGCCGGGTTCGAGGTCCGTGACGTGCACCCGTCCCACTACGGCCGGATGTGCCCGATCGAGACGCCGGAAGGCCCGAACATCGGCCTGATCGGCTCGCTGGCCTCCTTCGGCCGGATCAACTCCTTCGGGTTCGTCGAGACGCCGTACCGGAAGGTGATCGACGGCAAGGTGTCGGCGCAGGTCGACTACCTCACCGCCGACCAGGAGGACCGGCACGTGGTGGCCCAGGCCAACACGACGCTGCACCCCGACGGCGCCTTCGCCGAGGAGCGCGTGCTGGCTCGCCGCAAGGGCGGCGAGTTCGAGGCCGTGCACCCGAGCGAGGTCGACTACATGGACGTCTCGCCGCGCCAGATGGTGTCGGTGGCGACCGCGATGATCCCGTTCCTGGAGCACGACGACGCCAACCGCGCGCTCATGGGCTCCAACATGCAGCGCCAGTCGGTGCCCCTGCTGAAGAGCGAGGCCCCGCTGGTCGGCACCGGCATGGAATACCGTGCCGCCACCGACGCCGGCGACGTGATCAACGCCGAGAAGGCCGGCGTGGTCGAGGAGGTCTCGGCCGACTACGTGACCGTCATGAACGACGACGGCACCAGGACCACCTACCGGGTGGCCAAGTTCAAGCGCTCCAACCAGGGCACCTGCTTCAACCAGAAGCCGATCGTGGTCGAGGGCGACCGGGTCGAGGTCAACCAGGTCATCGCCGACGGGCCGTGCACCGACACCGGTGAGATGGCGCTCGGCAAGAACCTGCTCGTGGCGTTCATGCCGTGGGAGGGCCACAACTACGAGGACGCGATCATCCTCTCCCAGCGGCTGGTGCAGGACGACGTCCTGTCCTCGATCCACATCGAGGAGCACGAGGTCGACGCCCGCGACACCAAGCTGGGCCCCGAGGAGATCACCCGGGACATCCCGAACGTCTCCGAGGAGGTCCTGGCCGACCTGGACGAGCGCGGCATCATCCGGATCGGCGCCGAGGTCGTCACCGGTGACATCCTGGTCGGCAAGGTCACGCCCAAGGGTGAGACCGAGCTGACCCCGGAGGAGCGGCTGCTGCGCGCGATCTTCGGGGAGAAGGCGCGTGAGGTCCGCGACACCTCGCTGAAGGTGCCGCACGGCGAGTCCGGCAAGGTCATCGGGGTGCGCGTGTTCTCCCGCGAGGAGGGCGACGAGCTTCCCCCCGGCGTGAACGAGCTGGTTCGCGTCTACGTGGCCCAGAAGCGCAAGATCACCGACGGCGACAAGCTGGCGGGCCGGCACGGCAACAAGGGCGTCATCTCCAAGATCCTGCCGGTCGAGGACATGCCGTTCCTGGAGGACGGCACCGCGGTCGACATCGTGCTCAACCCGCTGGGCGTGCCCGGCCGGATGAACGTCGGCCAGGTCCTGGAAACCCACCTGGGGTGGATCGCCGCCCGAGGATGGGACGTCAGCGGGATCGAGGACGCGTGGGCCGAGCGCCTGCGCGACAAGGGCCTCGGCGAGGTCGACCCGTTCACCAAGGTCGCCACGCCGGTGTTCGACGGCGCCCAGGAAGAGGAGATCGTCGGCCTGCTGAGCAACACCCTGAAGAACAGGGACGGCTCGCGCATGGTCGGGGAGAACGGCAAGGCCCGGCTGTTCGACGGCCGCTCCGGCGAGCCGTTCCCGCACCCGGTCTCGGTCGGTTACATCTACATCCTCAAGCTGCTCCACCTGGTCGACGACAAGATCCACGCCCGCTCGACCGGGCCGTACTCGATGATCACCCAGCAGCCGCTGGGTGGTAAGGCGCAGTTCGGCGGGCAGCGATTCGGCGAGATGGAGGTGTGGGCGCTGGAGGCATACGGCGCCGCCTACGCGCTGCAGGAACTGCTCACCATCAAGTCCGACGACGTGCTGGGCCGCGTGAAGGTCTACGAGGCCATCGTCAAGGGCGAGAACATCCCCGAGCCGGGCATCCCGGAGTCCTTCAAGGTCCTCATCAAGGAAATGCAGTCGCTGTGCCTGAACGTCGAGGTGCTCTCCAGCGACGGCATGTCCATCGAGATGCGCGACACCGACGAGGACGTCTTCCGCGCCGCGGAGGAGCTCGGTATCGATCTGTCCCGGCGCGAGCCGAGCAGCGTGGAAGAAGTCTGAGGGGGAGATAGCACATGCTGGACGTCAACTTCTTCGACGAGCTCAGGATCGGCCTGGCGACCGCAGACGACATCCGTCAGTGGTCGCACGGCGAGGTCAAGAAGCCGGAGACCATCAACTACCGAACCCTCAAGCCCGAGAAGGACGGACTCTTCTGCGAGAAGATCTTCGGCCCGACCCGGGACTGGGAGTGCTACTGCGGCAAGTACAAGCGCGTCCGGTTCAAGGGCATCATCTGTGAGCGCTGCGGCGTTGAGGTGACCCGGGCCAAGGTGCGGCGTGAGCGCATGGGCCACATCGAGCTGGCCGCGCCGGTCACCCACATCTGGTACTTCAAGGGTGTCCCGTCGCGTCTGGGCTACCTGCTGGACCTCGCCCCGAAGGACCTGGAGAAGGTCATCTACTTCGCGGCGTACATGATCACGCAGGTGGACGCGGAGATGCGCGACCGCGACCTGCCCTCGCTGGAGGCGAAGATCTCCGTCGAGCGGCAGCACGTCGAGCAGCGGCGCGACGCCGACATCGAGGCCAGGCAGAAGAAGCTGGAAGGCGACCTGGCCGAGTTGGAGGCCGCCGGGGCCAAGGGCGACGCGCGCCGCAAGGTGCGCGAGGGCGCCGACCGCGAGATGCGCCAGCTCCGCGACCGGGCCCAGCGCGAGCTGGACCGGCTGGACGAGGTCTGGAGCCGCTTCAAGAACCTCAAGGTCCAGGACCTTGAGGGCGACGAGATGCTGTACCGCGAGATGCGCGACCGGTTCGGTCGCTACTTCAAGGGCGGCATGGGCGCGCAGGCGATCCAGGAGCGGCTGCAGAGTTTCGACCTCGATCAGGAGGCAGAAAACCTGCGCGAGACGATCCGTAGCGGCAAGGGGCAGAAGAAGGCCCGCGCGCTTAAGCGGCTCAAGGTCGTGGCGGCGTTCCTGAACACCAGGAACTCGCCCGCCGGCATGGTTCTGGACTGCATCCCGGTCATCCCGCCGGACCTGCGCCCGATGGTGCAGCTGGACGGTGGCCGGTTCGCGACCTCCGACCTGAACGACCTCTACCGCCGGGTCATCAACCGCAACAACCGCCTCAAGCGGCTGCTCGACCTCGGCGCGCCCGAGATCATCGTGAACAACGAGAAGCGCATGCTGCAGGAGGCCGTCGACGCGCTGTTCGACAACGGCCGCCGCGGCCGCCCGGTCACCGGTCCTGGCAACCGCCCGCTGAAGTCCCTCAGCGACATGCTGAAGGGCAAGCAGGGCCGGTTCCGCCAGAACCTGCTGGGCAAGCGTGTCGACTACTCCGGCCGTTCGGTCATCGTGGTCGGCCCGCAGCTGAAGCTGCACCAGTGCGGCCTGCCCAAGCAGATGGCGCTGGAGCTGTTCAAGCCGTTCGTGATGAAGCGGCTGGTGGACCTCAACCACGCGCAGAACATCAAGTCCGCCAAGCGCATGGTCGAGCGGGCCCGCCCGGTCGTGTGGGACGTGCTGGAAGAGGTCATCACCGAGCACCCGGTGCTGCTCAACCGGGCGCCGACGCTGCACCGCCTGGGCATCCAGGCCTTCGAGCCGCAGCTGGTCGAGGGCAAGGCCATCCAGATCCACCCGCTCGTCTGCACCGCGTTCAACGCGGACTTCGACGGCGACCAGATGGCCGTGCACCTGCCGCTGTCGGCCGAGGCCCAGGCCGAGGCGCGCATCCTGATGCTCTCGACCAACAACATCCTCAAGCCGGCCGACGGCAAGCCGGTGACGATGCCCACCCAGGACATGGTCATCGGGCTCTACTCGCTCACCACCCAGGGCGACGACGCCGTCGGTGAGGGGCGCGTGTTCGGCTCGGTCTCCGAGGCGCTCATGGCCTACGACCGGCGCGAGCTGGACCTGCAGGCCAAGGTCCAGGTCAGGCTGAAGGACGTCGCCCCGCCGCGTGGCTGGGAGGCGCCGGACGGCTGGGAGGTCGGCGACCCGCTGCGTCTGGAGACGACGCTCGGCCGCTGCCTGTTCAACCAGACGCTGCCCGCGAACTACCCGTTCGTCAACTACCAGGTCGGCAAGAAGCAGCTGTCCGCGATCGTCAACGAGCTGGCCGAGACCTACCCCAAGGTCGAGGTCGCCAACGCTCTGGACGCGCTCAAGGACGCGGGCTTCCACTGGGCCACCCGGGCCGGGGTCACCATCTCGATCGACGACGTCATCGCCCCGCCGAACAAGGCGGCGATCATGGAGTCGTACGAGAAGCGGGCCGACAAGGTCCAGCGGGAGTACGACCGCGGTCTGATCACCGACGAGGAGCGCCGCCAGGAGCTCATCGAGATCTGGACCCACGCCACCAGCGACGTCACCGAGGACATGCAGAACGCGTTCGCCAAGACGAACCCGATCTGGATGATGGTGCAGTCCGGCGCGCGTGGAAACCTGATGCAGGTCCGGCAGATCGCCGGTATCCGCGGCCTGGTGTCCAACACCAAGGGTGAGACGATCCCGCGGCCGATCAAGTCCTCCTTCCGGGAGGGCCTGTCGGTGCTGGAATACTTCATCTCCACCCACGGCCAGCGGAAGGGTCTGGCGGACACCGCGCTGCGGACCGCCGACTCCGGCTACCTGACCCGTCGACTCGTCGACGTGGCCCAGGACGTCATCGTCCGCGAGATCGACTGCGGCACCGACCGCGCGGTCCCGCTGCACACCGCCGAGCGCGACCTGGCCGGGAACCTGGTCAAGGCCGAGAACGCGGAGAGCAACATCCACGGCCGGATCCTGGCCGAGGACGTGGAGGTCGACGGCAAGCTGATCGCCACGGCGGGCACCGACATCAACGACCAGACGGTGACGGCGCTGGTCGAGGCCGGCATCGGGACCGTGCGGACCCGCAGCACGCTGGTCTGCGAGGCCAAGATCGGGGTCTGCGCCACCTGCTACGGGCGGTCGCTGGCCACCGGCAAGCTGGTCGACGTCGGCGAGGCGGTCGGCATCATCGCCGCCCAGTCGATCGGTGAGCCCGGCACCCAGCTGACCATGCGGACCTTCCACACCGGTGGTGTGGCGGGCGCCGACATCACCCACGGTCTGCCGCGTGTGCAGGAGCTGTTCGAGGCCCGCATCCCCAAGGGCGTGGCTCCGATCAGCGAGGTCACCGGCCGGGTCCGGATCGACGAGACCGACAAGACCCGCAAGATCGTGATCACGCCGGACGACGGCTCGGACGAGATCGCCTACCCGGTCTCGATGCGGTCGCGGCTCGCGGTCTCGGAGGGGCAGCACATCGAGGTCGGCCACCAGCTGATCGCCGGTGCCCGCAACCCCAACGAGGTGCTCCGCATCCTCGGCCCGCGCGCCGTGCAGCTGCACCTGGTGGAGGAAGTTCAGCAGGTGTACCGCTCGCAGGGTGTGTCCATCCACGACAAGCACATCGAGGTCATCGTCCGCCAGATGCTCAAGCGCGTGAACGTGCTGGAGTCCGGCGACGCCGACATGCTTCCCGGTGAGCTCGTGGAGCGTCCGAAGTTCGAGCGCATCAACCGCGAGTGCGTCGCCGAGGGCGGCACCCCCGCCTCCGGCCGTCCCGTCCTGATGGGCATCACCAAGGCGTCGCTGGCCACCGAGTCCTGGCTGTCGGCGGCCTCCTTCCAGGAGACCACCCGAGTGCTGACCGACGCGGCGATCCACGCCAAGTCGGACTCGCTCCTGGGCCTCAAGGAGAACGTCATCATCGGCAAGCTCATCCCGGCTGGTACGGGCATGCCCCAGTACCGCAACATCCGGGTCGAGCCCACCGAGGAGGCCAAGGCCGCCATGTACACGGTCGGCGGCTACGACGGCTCCGCGTCGGACTACACGTTCGGCTCCGGCTCCGGCGAAGCCGTCCCGCTGGAGGAGTACGACTTCGGCCAGTACGGCCGCTAGTCCTGCCCAACGAAGCACCCGGATCCTCAGGGTCCGGGTGCTTCGTTCATTTTGTTGTTGCGGGGTTCTCCCACCCACCCAGCCCTTTGCCTGCCCTCGGGCTCCGCCCGCCCCCGCCAAAGCCGTGGGGCGGGCGGAGCTCGAGGATGAACGGGGAAGCCTGTTTGGGGTTTGGGGGAAATGGTCGGGGGAGTCGGGGCGGCGGGGTAAACTGGTGGCGGACTCAATTTCGGCCTGCGTGAGAAAGGTGGGCCGGGGACCCGGGCACGGGATCCCGATGACCCGCTGAGCGCGGCCGTTTTGACGTGTTGCGGGGGGCTGGGTAGTCTTGCTCTTCGTGCCCATGGTTCGTGGGTCCGCATGCGTGCGCGCAGGTCGCGCCGCGTGGCTCTCTCCAAATCCAGCAAGGGTGTAACGCGATTAGATCGCGACACGCCCGACCGCGTGGGTCGGCGGAGAGGGAAAACCAGCAGGTCATGACACCGGCAGCACCTGCGAAAAAGCATGTCACCGTATCACCGGCATAGGCACGAAACGGAGTTGTAGTGCCCACGATTCAGCAGTTGGTCCGCAAGGGCCGGCAGGACAAGGTCTCCAAGACCAAGACTCCTGCGCTCAAGGGCAGCCCGCAGCGGCGCGGTGTCTGCACCCGCGTCTACACCACCACCCCGAAGAAGCCGAACTCGGCGCTTCGGAAGGTCGCGCGTGTCCGCCTGACCAACGGCATCGAGGTCACGGCCTACATCCCTGGTGTGGGTCACAACCTGCAGGAGCACTCGATCGTGCTCGTCCGTGGCGGTCGTGTGAAGGACCTCCCCGGCGTTCGCTACAAGATCATCCGCGGCTCGCTCGACACCCAGGGCGTCCGCAACCGCAAGCAGGCTCGCAGCCGCTACGGCGCCAAGAAGGAGAAGAAGTAATGCCTCGCAAGGGTTCTCCTGGGCGTCGCCAGCTCATGTCCGACCCGGTGCACAACTCGCCGCTGGTCACCGCCCTGATCAACAAGGTCCTCCTGGACGGCAAGCGCTCGATCGCCCAGTCGATCGTGTACGGCGCCCTCGAGGGTTGCAAGGATAAGACCGGCAACGACCCGGTCGTCACGCTCAAGCGCGCTCTCGACAACGTCAAGCCGACTCTCGAGGTCCGCAGCCGTCGGGTCGGTGGCGCCACGTACCAGGTTCCGGTCGAGGTGCGCGCGGCGCGCAGCACCACCCTGGCCCTGCGCTGGCTGGTGCAGTACTCCCGCGCCCGCCGCGAGAAGACCATGACCGAGCGCCTCATGAACGAGCTCCTCGACGCCAGCAACGGCCTCGGCGCGAGTGTCAAGAAGCGCGAGGACACCCACAAGATGGCCGAGTCCAACAAGGCCTTCGCTCACTACCGCTGGTAGCCGGGCGCACCACCAAGCAAAGGACGCAGAGAAGTGGCCACCCAACTGGCTCTTGACCTGGCCAAGGTCCGCAACATCGGGATCATGGCCCATATCGACGCGGGCAAGACCACCACGACCGAGCGAATCCTGTTCTACACCGGGATCAACTACAAGATCGGTGAAGTTCATGAGGGCGCTGCCACCATGGACTGGATGGAGCAGGAGCAGGAGCGCGGCATCACCATCACCTCCGCCGCGACGACCTGCGAGTGGCTCGGCCACACCATCAACATCATCGACACCCCGGGGCACGTCGACTTCACCATCGAGGTGGAGCGCTCGCTCCGTGTCCTCGACGGCGCCGTCGCCGTGTTCGACGCTGTCGCGGGTGTCGAGCCGCAGTCGGAGACGGTGTGGCGCCAGGCTGACCGTTACGGCGTGCCACGCATCTGCTTCGTGAACAAGATGGACCGGGTCGGCGCGGAGTTCCACCGCTGCGTCGACATGATGGTCAGCCGTCTCGCGGCCACCCCGGCCGTCATCCAGCTTCCCTGGGGCGTCGAGTCCGACTTCAAGGGCGTCATCGACCTGGTGAAGATGAAGGGCCTGATCTGGAGCGCCGAGGCGGCCAAGGGCGAGATGTACGACGTCGTCGACATCCCGACCGACCACGTCGAGATCGCCCGTGAATGGCGCGACAAGCTGGTCGAGACCGTGGCCGAGAACGACGACGAGCTGATGGAGCTCTTCCTCGAGGGCATCGAGCCCACCGAGGAGCAGCTGGTCGCGGCGATCCGCCGGGCCACGCTGGCCAGCGCCATCAACCCGGTCCTGACCGGCACCGCGTTCAAGAACAAGGGCGTGCAGCCGCTGCTCGACGCGATCGTGGCCTACCTGCCCGCGCCGATCGACCTCCCGGCCTTCCAGGGCCACGCGGTCGGCAAGGAAGACCAGATCGTCGAGCGCAGCTCGGACGTGAACGAGCCGTTCTCGGCGCTCGCGTTCAAGATCATGAGCGACCAGCACCTGGGCCGCCTCACCTACATCCGGATCTACTCCGGCACCCTGGAGACCGGCACCGCTGTGGTGAACTCGGTCAAGGGTCGCAAGGAGCGGATCGGCAAGATCTACCAGATGCACGCGAACAAGCGCGAGGAGCGCCCGTCCGCGCACGCCGGTCAGATCGTCGCCGTGATGGGCCTCAAGGACACCACCACCGGTGACACCCTGAGCGACCCGGCCCACCCGGTCGTGCTGGAGTCGATGACGTTCCCGGCGCCGGTCATCAGCGTCGCGATCGAGCCCAAGACCAAGAGCGACCAGGAGAAGCTCGGCACCGCGATCCAGCGCCTGGCGGAGGAGGACCCGTCCTTCCAGGTCCGCCGGGACGAGGAGACCGGCCAGACCGTGATCCACGGAATGGGCGAGCTGCACCTGGAGATCCTGGTCGACCGCATGCGCCGCGAGTTCAAGGTCGAGGCGAACGTCGGTCGTCCGCAGGTGGCGTACCGGGAGACCATCCGCCGCAAGGTGGAGAAGGTCGACTACGTGCACAAGAAGCAGACCGGTGGCTCCGGCCAGTTCGCCAAGGTCATCATCGACCTTGAGCCGCTGGGCGAAGGCAACGATGGGTACGAGTTCGAGAACAAGGTCTCGGGCGGTCGCATCCCGCGGGAGTACATCCCGTCGGTGGACGCGGGCGCCCAGCAGGCCGCCGAGTTCGGTGTTCTCGCCGGCTACCCGATGGTAGGCGTGAAGGTCACCCTTCGGGACGGAGCTTTCCACGAAGTGGACTCCTCCGAAATGGCCTTCAAGATGGCCGGCTCGATGGCCTTCAAGGAGGCCGCCCGCAAGGCCGACCCCGTGCTCCTCGAACCGATGATGGCCGTGGAGGTCACCACGCCCGAGGACTACATGGGCGACGTCATCGGCGACCTGAACGGCCGCCGGGGGCAGATCCAGGCCATGGACGAGCGGGCCGGCGCCCGTGTCGTCAAGGCGCTCGTGCCGCTGTCCGAGATGTTCGGGTATGTGGGTGACCTGCGGAGCAAGACGCAGGGTCGCGCGAGCTACAGCATGCAGTTCGACTCTTACGCGGAGGTGCCTCCGGGCATCGCCAAGGAGATCGTCGCTAAGGTCCGGGGCGAGTAGCCCCAGGCCTGTTGGAAGACGAAAGTCAAGTCAGAAATCTCTAAGGAGACAGACCAGTGGCCAAGGCCAAGTTCGAGCGGAACAAGCCGCACGTGAACATCGGCACCATTGGGCACATCGACCACGGCAAGACCACTCTGACCGCGGCGATCACCAAGGTGCTTCACGACCGTTACCCGCAGCTCAACGAGGCGACCCCGTTCGACAAGATCGACAAGGCGCCCGAGGAGAAGGCGCGTGGCATCACCATCTCGATCGCGCACGTCGAGTACCAGACGGAGAAGCGCCACTACGCGCACGTCGACTGCCCTGGTCACGCCGACTACGTGAAGAACATGATCACGGGTGCCGCGCAGATGGACGGCGCGATCCTGGTGGTCGCCGCGACCGACGGTCCGATGCCGCAGACCAAGGAGCACGTGCTCCTGGCCCGCCAGGTCGGCGTTCCCTACATCGTGGTGGCCCTCAACAAGGCCGACATGGTGGACGACGAGGAGATCCTGGAGCTCGTCGAGCTCGAGGTCCGCGAGCTGCTCTCGGCTCAGGAGTTCCCCGGCGACGACCTGCCGGTGGTCCGCGTCTCCGCGCTGAAGGCGCTGGAGGGCGACGCGGCCTGGGGCGACTCGATCATCGAGCTCATGACCGCCGTGGACGAGAACGTCCCCGAGCCGGTTCGTGACACCGAGAAGCCGTTCCTGATGCCGATCGAGGACGTGTTCTCGATCACCGGTCGTGGCACCGTCGTCACCGGCCGGATCGAGCGCGGTGTCGTCAAGGTCAACGAGACCGTCGACATCATCGGCATCAAGGAGAAGCACACCACGACCACCGTCACCGGTGTCGAGATGTTCCGCAAGCTGCTCGACGAGGGCCAGGCCGGCGACAACGTCGGTCTGCTCCTGCGCGGCATCAAGCGCGAGGACGTCGAGCGTGGCCAGTGCATCATCAAGCCGGGCACGACCACCCCGCACACCGAGTTCGAGGCGCAGGTCTACATCCTGTCCAAGGACGAGGGCGGCCGGCACACGCCGTTCTTCAACAACTACCGTCCCCAGTTCTACTTCCGGACGACGGACGTGACCGGCGTGGTGAACCTCCCCGAGGGCACCGAGATGGTCATGCCCGGGGACAACACCGAGATGAACGTCAGCCTCATCCAGCCGATCGCGATGGAGGACGGACTCAAGTTCGCCATCCGCGAAGGTGGCCGCACCGTCGGCGCCGGACGAGTCACGAAGATCATCAAGTAGTACCAGGCGGCCGGGTCCACCAGGACCCGGCCGCACCCCGTGATGCCGCAGTCCCTTCGGAGGAATCCGAAGGAGCTGCCGGATCACGGAAAAAGCAAAGCGGCAACCTGCCGCACGTTACTTGTTCAGACGACAGCGAAGGACACCGAGGCCATTATGGCGGGACAGAAGATCCGCATCCGGCTCAAGGCGTATGACCACGAGGTCATCGACAGCTCGGCCAAGAAGATCGTCGAGACGGTGACGCGTACCGGCGCGAAGGTCGCGGGCCCGGTGCCGCTGCCGACCGAGAAGAACGTGTACTGCGTCATCCGTTCGCCGCACAAGTACAAGGACAGCCGCGAGCACTTTGAGATGCGCACGCACAAGCGGCTGATTGACATCATCGACCCGACACCCAAGACCGTCGACTCGCTCATGCGGCTCGACCTGCCCGCGGGTGTCGACATCTCGATCAAGCTCTGAGGGAACGCACTGACATGGCTAAGCAGATCAAGGGCGTCCTGGGCAAGAAGCTCGGCATGACCCAGGTCTTCGACGAGGGCAACCGGATGGTTCCGGTGACCGTCGTCGAGGCCGGTCCGTGCGTGGTGACCAGGGTCCGCACGGAAGAGCGCGACGGCTACGCCGCCGTACAGCTCGGTTACGGGCAGGTCGACCCGCGCAAGGTCAACAAGCCGCTCGGCGACTACCTGCGCAAGCACGACATCACCCCGCGCCGCTTCTTCGTCGAGGTACGCACCGACGACGCCTCCGACTACTCCCTGGGCCAGGAAGTCCTCGCGGACACCTTCGAGGCCGGCCAGCACGTCGACGTGACGGGCAAGAGCAAGGGCAAGGGCTTCGCGGGCGTCATGAAGCGCCACAACTTCAAGGGTCTCAGCGCCTCGCACGGCACCCAGCGCAAGCACCGCTCGCCTGGTTCCATCGGCGGCTGCGCCACTCCGGGCCGCGTCTTCAAGGGCCTGCGCATGGCCGGTCGGATGGGCAACGTCCGCACCACCATCCAGAGCCTGAAGGTGCATGCCGTGGACGTCGAGAAGAATCTCATCCTGATCAAGGGTGCGATTCCCGGCGCCAACGGCAGCCTGGTCCTCATCCGTACCGCAGCCAAGAAGGGGGCCGGCAAATGAGCACGGTTGACGTTCTCGACGCCAGTGGCGCCAAGACGGGCAGCAGTGTGGACCTGCCGGAGGACATCTTCGGTGTCAAGGTCAACATCCCGCTGATCCACCAGGTCGTCGTGGCCCAGCTGGCCGCGCGCCGGCAGGGCACCCACGCCACCAAGACCCGCGGCCAGGTCCGCGGCGGTGGCAAGAAGCCGTACCGGCAGAAGGGCACCGGCCGGGCCCGCCAGGGTTCGACCCGGGCGCCGCAGTTCACCGGCGGTGGCACCGTGCACGGCCCGCAGCCGCGCTCGTACGAGCAGAAGACGCCCAAGAAGATGAAGGCCGCCGCGCTTCGCGGCGCGCTCTCCGACCGCGCGGGCGGCGGCCGGGTGCACGTGGTGAGCGAGCTGGTCACGGGCGAGACGCCCAAGACCAAGACCGCGCTCCAGGCGCTTCGCAAGATCACCGAGGCGCGCAGCGTGCTCGTCGTGGTCGGCGAGGACGACGAGCTCACCTGGCTGAGCCTGCGCAACGCCCCGGAGGTCCACCTGCTGGACGCCGGGCAGCTGAACACCTATGACGTGCTGTGCCACGACGACGTCGTCTTCACTCAGGAGGCGTACGACACGGTGGTGGCGCGGCTCGCGAAGAGCGGGAAGGAAGAGGCCTGATGCAGAAGATCGCCGACCCGCGCGACATCATCATCAAGCCGATCGTCTCTGAGAAGAGCTACGGCCTGATCGACGAGCACAACAAGTACACGTTCCTGGTTCGGCAGGGGGTGAACAAGACGCAGGTGAAGATCGCCATCGAGCAGATCTTCGGGGTCAAGGTGACCAGCGTCAACACCATCAACCGCCAGGGCAAGCGCAAGCGGACCCGGTTCGGTTACGGGCAGCGTCCGGCTACCAAGCGCGCGATCGTGAGCCTGGCCGAGGGCGAGCGTATCGACATCTTCGGCCAGATCGGCTGAGTCGGCTTGGCCGCGCCTGTGTCTGGACTGAGGAACGCAGGGTCGCGAAGCGGCCCGGAGTGACGAGGGAAGACACAGGCTGAAGGCGGCCAAGCCCGCCGATCCGAAGGATCGGCCATGATCACTGAATCGACAAGGATGAACGAAAAAGATGGGCATCCGTAAATACAAGCCGACGACCCCGGGTCGCCGCGGCGCGAGTGTCTCGGACTTCGCCGAGATCACGCGCAGCACGCCCGAGAAGTCGCTGCTTGCTCCCCTGCACAGCAAGGGCGGCCGCAACGTGCACGGCCGGGTCACGGCCCGGCACCAGGGCGGCGGTCACAAGCGCGCCTACCGGATCATCGATTTCCGCAGGCACGACAAGGACGGGATCCCGGCCAAGGTCGCGCACATCGAGTACGACCCGAACCGCACCTCCCGCATCGCCCTGCTGCACTACGCCGACGGCGAGAAGCGCTACATCCTCGCGCCGACCGGCATCAAGCAGGGTGACCGCATCGAGAACGGCCCCGGCGCCGACATCAAGCCGGGCAACTGCCTGCCGCTGCGCAACATCCCGACCGGTACCTTCATCCACGCGGTGGAGCTCCGCCCGGGCGGCGGCGCAAAGCTGGGCCGCAGCGCCGGCGCGCAGATCCAGCTGCTGGCCAAGGAGGGCACCTACGCCACGCTGCGTATGCCGTCCGGTGAAATGCGCCAGGTCGATGTGCGCTGCCGGGCCTCCGTCGGGCAGGTCGGCAACGCCGAGCAGGCCAACATCAACATCGGCAAGGCGGGCCGCAACCGGTGGAAGGGCAAGCGCCCGACCGTCCGTGGTGTCGCCATGAACCCCGTCGACCACCCGCACGGTGGTGGCGAGGGCAAGACCTCCGGTGGTCGCCACCCGGTCAACCCCAAGGGCAAGCCCGAGGGACGGACCCGGCAGGCGAACAAGGCCAGCGACCGGCTGATCATCCGACGTCGGAGCAAGAGGAAGAAGCGGTAGGAGCAGCCGAAATGCCACGTAGCCTTAAGAAGGGTCCCTTCGTGGACGATCACCTTCAGAAGAAGGTCGACGTCCAGAACGAGAAGGGCACCAAGACCGTCATCAAGACGTGGTCGCGGCGCTCCATGATCGTGCCCGACATGCTCGGTCACACGATCGCCGTGCACGACGGCCGCAAGCACGTCCCGGTGTTCATCACCGAGTCGATGATCGGCCACAAGCTCGGGGAGTTCGCGCCTACGCGGACCTTCCGCAGCCACGTCAAGGAAGACCGCCGCAGTCGGCGGTAGCGCCTTCATAAGCAACTAGGAGACAGCGATGGAAGCCAGGGCACAGGCGCGGTACGCGCGCCACACGCCCCGGAAGGCCCGCCGGGTGGTGGACCTCATTCGCGGCCTGCCCGCTTCGGAGGCGCAGGCCGTACTGCAGTTCGCCCCGCAGGCGGCGAGCGAGACCGTTTACAAGGTGCTCTCGTCCGCCATGGCGAACGCCGAGCACAACTTCAAGCTCGACCGTGAGACGCTCGTCGTGAGCCGTGCGTGGGTGGACGAGGGACCGACGCTCAAGCGGTTCCGTCCCCGGGCCCAGGGTCGCGCCTATCGGATCAACAAGCGGACCAGCCACATCACCGTGATCGTGGAGTCCCGCGAGCCGAAGGGGAGGACCCGCTAGTGGGCCAGAAGGTTAACCCGCACGGGTTCCGTCTCGGTATCACGACCGACTTCAAGAGCCGGTGGTACGCCGACAAGCTGTACAAGGCGTACGTGGCCGAGGACGTCTCGATCCGCCGCATGCTGCAGAAGGGCATGGAGCGGGCCGGTATCTCCAAGGTCGAGATCGAGCGGACCACCGACCGCGTCCAGGTCGACATCCACACCGCCCGGCCGGGCATCGTCATCGGCCGTCGCGGCGCGGAGGCCGACCGCATCCGCGGCGACCTGGAGAAGCTGACCAAGAAGCAGGTTCAGCTCAACATCCTCGAGGTGAAGAACCCCGAGATCGACGCGCAGCTGGTCGCGCAGGGCGTGGCCGAGCAGCTCTCCAGCCGGGTCTCGTTCCGCCGCGCTATGCGCAAGGCGATGCAGTCCGCCATGAAGAGCGGCGCCAAGGGCATCCGGGTGCAGTGCTCGGGTCGCCTCGGCGGCGCGGAGATGTCCCGTTCGGAGTTCTACCGCGAGGGCCGCGTGCCCCTGCACACGCTCCGCGCGGACATCGACTACGGCTTCTACGAGGCCAAGACCACCTTCGGCCGGATCGGCGTGAAGGTGTGGATCTACAAGGGTGAGGCCCCGACCTCTCGCGCCGAGCGCGAGGCGGCGGCGGCCGGAGCCCGCGCGGGCCAGCGTCGCGAGCGTGACGACCGTCGCGGTGGTGGCGGTGGTGGCGGTGGCGCCGAGCGTCCTCGTCGCGGTGGTGGCGGTGACCGTCCCCGTCGTGGCGGCGCGGGCGGTGGCCGTACCGAACGCGCACCCCGTACCGAGGCGGCCGCGCAGGCCGCCCCCGAGAGCGGCCCGGCGGAGCAGCCGGGTGCTGAAGGGAGCTGACCATGCTGATCCCGCGCAGGGTCAAGCACCGTAAGCAGCACCGGCCCGACCGTCACGGCGCCGCCAAGGGCGGCACCAGGGTCGTGTTCGGCGAGTTCGGCATTCAGGCGCTGGAGCACTCCTACGTGACCAACCGCCAGATCGAGTCGGCTCGTATCGCCATGACCCGGCACATCCGCCGTGGCGGCAAGGTGTGGATCAACATCTACCCGGACCGCCCGCTCACCAAGAAGCCGGCCGAGACCCGCATGGGTTCCGGTAAGGGTTCGCCCGAGTGGTGGATCGCCAATGTCAAGCCCGGCCGCGTCATGTTCGAGCTGTCCGGTGTCCCCGAGACCATCGCCCGTGAGGCGATGCGCCGGGCCATCCACAAGCTGCCCATGAAGTGCCGGTTTATTAAGCGTGAAGTGGGTGAGGCGTGATGGCTAAGGGCCTGACCGCCGGTGAGCTGCGGGTGGAGGACCAGGAAGCCCTGGTCCAGAAGCTCAAGGAAGCCAAGGAGGAGCTGTTCAACCTCCGCTTCCAGTCAGCGACCGGTCAGTTGGAGAGCCACGGGCGGCTGCGTGCCGTCCGCCGCGAGATCGCCCGTATCTACACCGTGATGCGCGAGCGGGAGCTCGGCATCGTCACGGTCGAGAAGGAGTCGAGCGATGGCTGAAGCAACTGAGAACACCGAGAAGACCACGCGTAACTACCGCAAGACCCGCGAGGGCCTGGTGGTCAGCGACAAGATGGAGAAGACCGTCGTCGTCGCCGTCGAGGACCGCGTGAAGCACCCGCTGTACGGCAAGGTCATCCGCCGTACCACGAAGTACAAGGCGCACGACGAGGCCAACACGGCCGGCGTCGGCGACCGCGTGCTCCTGATGGAGACCCGGCCGCTGTCCGCCACCAAGCGGTGGCGGGTCGTGGAAGTGCTCGAACGCGCCAAGTAACACAGACGCGCCTCGTGGGGGGTGGGTGACCGCCCCCCATGGTGGTGTCCAAGGGGCCGCACGGCCCGCCTGCGGCGACGGTTCCACGCGGACTGACGTCGGGGGAAAAAGACCACATTGGTTCCGCCAGGCTCATCTCCGGATGAGAACCGGCGAGACACACAGGAGTTAGACGTGATCCAGCAGGAGTCGCGACTCAAGGTCGCCGACAACACGGGTGCCAAGGAGATTCTCTGCATCCGCGTGCTCGGTGGCTCGGGCCGGCGCTACGCGGGGATCGGCGACATCATCGTTGCGACGGTGAAGGACGCCATCCCGGGCGGCGGCGTGAAGAAGGGCGACGTCGTCAAGGCCGTCGTCGTGCGCACCGTCAAGGAGCGCAGGCGGCCGGACGGTTCGTACATCCGCTTCGACGAGAACGCGGCGGTCATCATCAAGGACAGCGGTGACCCCCGGGGCACGCGTATCTTCGGCCCGGTGGGCCGCGAGCTGCGTGACAAGAAGTTCATGCGCATCATCTCGCTCGCGCCGGAGGTGTTGTAAATGGCGAAGTCGCTGCATGTGAAGAAGGGCGACCTGGTTCAGGTCATCGCCGGCAAGGACAAGGGCGCCAAGGGCCGGGTGATCGTCGCGCTGCCCAGCGAGGACCGCGTGGTCGTCGAGGGCGTCAACATGATCAAGAAGCACTCCAAGGTGACCAACAACGGTCCGCGTGGCGCCCGCGAGGGCGGCGTGACCACCCTGGAGGCTCCCATCCACGTGAGCAACGTCAAGAAGCTCAAGGATGACGAGAAGGATCACGAGGAGAAGCCCGCCAAGGCGTCGGCCAAGAAGGCCGCGGACGAGACGGGTGAGGACGACTGATGACTGCCCAGACGGAAGAGCGGGTCGCCCCGCGCCTCAAGCAGCGCTACCGCGAGGAGATCGTGGCGCAGCTGCGCGAGCAGTTCGGCATCGAGAACATCATGCTGGTGCCCGGCGTCACCAAGATCAAGGTGAACATGGGCGTCGGCGAGGCCGCGCGCGACTCCAAGCTCATCGAGGGCGCGGTCCGCGACCTCACCGCGATCACCGGCCAGAAGCCGGCCGTGGTCCGGGCCCGCAAGTCCATCGCGCAGTTCAAGCTGCGTGAGGGCATGCCCATCGGCGCGCACGTGACGCTGCGCGGCGACCGCATGTGGGAGTTCCTGGACCGGCTGCTGTCGCTGGCGCTGCCCCGTATCCGGGACTTCCGCGGCCTGTCGCCCAAGCAGTTCGACGGCCACGGCAACTACACCTTCGGTCTCACCGAGCAGGTCATGTTCCACGAGATCGACCAGGACAAGGTCGACCGCCAGCGCGGCATGGACATCACCGTGGTGACCACGGCGACCAACGACGAACAGGGCCGGGCGCTGCTGAAGCTCCTCGGATTTCCCTTCAAGGAAGCATGAGGCAGCCGTGACCATGGCTGAGAATCGCAACAGGGAGGCCTGATCATGGCGAAGACGTCGCTGAAGGTCAAGGCAGCGCGTAAGCAGAAGTTCGACGTCCGCGCGTACACTCGCTGTACGCGGTGCGGACGCCCGCGTGCGGTCTACCGGAAGTTCGGCCTGTGCCGTGTCTGCTTCCGCGAGATGGCCCACCGGGGCGAGCTGCCCGGTATCACGAAGTCCAGCTGGTAAAGACCAGAGTCATATTCACCGGGTGTTCCTTTCGAACGCCCACGACCACACCGTAGGTCCCGCTGGGAAACCGCGGTGAGGAAGGCCGCCGGCCATGACGATGACCGACCCGATCGCGGACATGCTCACGCGTCTGCGTAACGCGAACTCGGCGTACCACGAATCCGTGAGCATGCCGTATTCGAAGATCAAGGCGCACATCGCCGAGATCCTCCAGCAGGAGGGTTACATCCAGGCCTGGACCGTCGAAGACGCCAAGGTCGGAAAGAACCTCGTGGTGGAGCTCAAGTTCGGGCCGACCAGGGAGCGCTCGCTCTCGGGCATCCGCCGGGTTTCCAAGCCCGGCCTGCGGGTCTACGCAAAGAAGGACAACCTGCCTCGGGTGCTGGGCGGGCTCGGCGTCGCGATCATCTCGACGTCGGGCGGGCTCATGACCGACAAGCAGGCCGGCAAGCGCGGAGTGGGCGGGGAAGTCCTCGCCTACGTTTGGTAAGAGGGGAGTAACCACAGCATGTCGCGAATCGGACGACTGCCCATCCCCGTACCGAGCGGTGTCGAGATCGCCATCGACGGCCGGGATGTCCAGGTCAAGGGCCCGAAGGGCACGCTTTCACACACGGTCGCCGAGCCCATCGAGGTCGCGCGCGCCGAGGACGGCACCATCGCCGTCACCCGTCCCAACGACGAGAACAAGGTCCGCGCGCTGCACGGCCTGTCTCGGACCCTGATCGCCAACATGGTGAGCGGGGTCACCCAGGGATACACCAAGACGCTGGAGATCGTCGGCGTGGGTTACCGCGTGCAGGCCAAGGGCCCGACGCAGCTGGAGTTCGCACTGGGCTTCAGCCACCCCGTCGTCGTCGACGCTCCGGAGGGTGTCACCTTCCGGGTCGAGCGCCCCACGCTTTTCCACGTGGACGGCATCGACAAGCAGAAGGTCGGCGAGGTCGCCGCGAACATCCGCAAGCTGCGCAAGCCCGACCCGTACAAGGGCAAGGGCGTGCGCTACCAGGGTGAAGTTATCCGCCGCAAGGTCGGAAAGGCTGGTAAGTAAAATGGCCGCGAAGTACGGCAAGCACACCGCCGCTCGCGCCATTTCGCGAGCCCGTCGCCACCGTCGCGTGCGCAAGAAGGTCGTCGGGACCGTCGAGCGTCCGCGTCTGGTCGTCAACCGGTCCACCCGGCACATGTTCGTGCAGATCGTGGACGACACCGCCGGTCACACGCTGGTGAGCGCGTCCACTCTGGACGCCTCGCTCCGTACGGCGGAGGGCGACAAGACCGAGAAGGCCAAGCAGGTCGGCGCGCTCCTCGCTCAGCGGGCCAAGGCCGCCGGGATCTCCGCCGTGGTCTTCGACCGCGGTGGCAACCGCTACGCGGGCCGCCTGGCGGCGCTCGCCGATAGCGCCCGTGAAGGCGGGTTGGACTTCTGATGACCCGTCTTATGAGCAATGAGAAGAGGAACCACTGATGGCTGGAGCTCCGCGTCGCGGTGCCGGCGGCGGTGGCGAGCGGCGGGAACGTCGTGACGATCGCCGCGGTGGCGCCCAGGACAAGGGCGTCTCTTACATCGAGCGCGTCGTGAAGATCAACCGAGTGGCCAAGGTCGTCAAGGGTGGCCGGCGCTTCAGCTTCACCGCGCTGGTCATCGTCGGCGACGGCAACGGCCTCGTCGGGGTCGGCTACGGCAAGGCCAAGGAGGTGCCCGCGGCGATCGCCAAGGGCGTCGAGGAGGCCAAGAAGCACTTCTTCAAGGTGCCGCGCATCCAGGGCACCATCCCGCACACCGTGCAGGGCGAGGACGCCGCTGGCGTCGTGCTCCTGCGGCCGGCCTCGCCCGGTACCGGTGTGATCGCGGGTGGCCCGGTGCGCGCGGTGCTGGAGTGCGCCGGGATCCACGACGTGCTGTCCAAGTCGCTCGGCTCGGACAACCCGATCAACATCGTGCACGCCACCGTGGCGGCGCTGAAGGGCCTGTCCCGGCCTGAGGAGATCGCGGCCCGCCGCGGTCTGCCGATCGAGGACGTCGCCCCCAAGCGGATGCTCAAGGCGCGCGCCGAGGGTCTCGCCGAGGCCGCCGCGGCGGCGAAGGCGGTGAGCTAGTCGATGGCTCGTCTGAAGATCACCCAGACCCGGTCGAAGATCGGTGGCAAGCAGAACCAGCGGGACTCGCTGCGCTCGCTGGGCCTGAAGCGCATCGGCGATGTCGTCGTCAAGGAGGACCGGCCCGAGATTCGCGGGATGGTCGCCGTGGTGACGCACCTCGTCGAGGTTGAAGAGGTCGACTAGTCATGACTGATAACACCCCGCTCAAGCCGCACGACCTGCGTCCGGCCCCGGGCGCCCACAAGGCCAAGGTCCGCAAGGGCCGCGGCGAGGGCTCCAAGGGCAAGACCTCCGGTCGCGGCACCAAGGGCACCAAGTCCCGGACGAACGTCCCGCTCGGCTTCGAAGGTGGCCAGGTTCCGCTCCAGCGGCGGCTGCCGAAGCTGAAGGGCTTCTCCAACTCCCTGTTCAAGACGACCTACCAGGTCGTCAACCTGGACCGGCTCGGCGAGCTGTTCCCCGCCGGCGGCGACGTCACGGTGGACACGCTGGTCGAGGCGGGCGCGGTTCGCAAGAACCAGCTCGTCAAGGTGCTGGGAACCGGCGACATCTCCGTGGCGTTGAACGTGCAGGCGCACGCTTTCTCCGCCAGCGCCAAGGAGAAGATCGCCGCCGCCGGTGGCTCCGTAACGGAGTTGTAGGCAGATGCATCACGAGGCGCGGAGGCTCGGAATGAGTCTCCGCGCCCGTAGTGCGTTAGAGTTCGCTGGACAGTGGGGTTCGTTCGCTGTCCACCCGTACAGTTTGTGCAGTTCGTACTTGAAGACCTGACTGATGGACGACCCCCGGACCATCGCTGACCGTAACGCGTCTTAGGCGCGCAGGAGGGACCGTGCTAACCGCTCTCACCCGGGCATTCCGTACTCCGGACCTGCGCAAGAAGTTGCTCTTTACCTTGGGCATCATCGCGTTGTTCCGACTCGGCTCGGTGCTTCCGACCCCCGGTGTCAACGCTGAAAACGTCCGTGTCGCCCTTGAACAGGCGCAGGCGGGTGAACTGGGCAACATCTATGGGATGGTGCAGCTGTTCAGTGGCGGTGCGCTGCTGAAACTTTCGGTGTTCGCGCTCGGCATCATGCCGTACATCACCGCGAGCATCATCCTGCAGCTGCTGACCGTCGTCATTCCCCGACTGGAAGCCCTGAAGAAGGAGGGGCAGGCGGGTACGGCGAAGATCACGCAGTACACGCGTTACCTCACCATCGGGCTGGCTGTGCTCCAGTCGACGGCTTTCGTGGCGCTGGCCCGATCGGGGCAGCTGTTCCAGAACAGCGCTGATCTCCCGGTGCTCCTGAACGACGACATCTTCACCGTCGTCACCATGGTCGTCACCATGACCGCGGGCACCGCCGTCATCATGTGGCTGGGCGAGCTGATCACCGACCGTGGTGTCGGCAACGGCATGTCCATCCTCATCTTCACCCAGATTATCGCGGTCTTCCCGTCCGAGCTGATGAACATCTTCCGGACCAAGGGCTGGTTCACGTTCGTCATCGTGATGATCGTCGGCGTCTTCATGGTCGCCGCGGTGGTCTTCGTCGAGCAGGCGCAGCGCCGCATCCCCGTGCAGTACGCCAAGCGTATGGTCGGCCGCAGGATGTACGGCGGAACCTCGACCTACATCCCGCTCAAGGTCAACCAGGCCGGCATCATCCCGGTTATCTTCGCCTCCTCGCTGCTCTACCTGCCGCAGCTGGTCGTCACGCTGTTCGCGAACAGCACCACGCCCAACGTGGTGGTCGAGTGGATCGCGCAGAACATGGCCACGGGGGATACCCCCATCTACATGGCCACGTTCTTCCTCCTGATCGTCTTCTTCACCTACTTCTACGTGTCCATTACCTTCAACCCCGTTGAAGTGTCCGACAACATGAAGAAGTACGGTGGGTTCATTCCGGGCATCCGTCCGGGCCGGCCGACCGCTGAGTACCTGAACTACGTGCTCACCCGGTTGACGGCGCCAGGCTCGTTGTATCTGGGCGCTATCTCCATGGTCCCGATCTTCGCGCTGGCGCTGGCCGGGGCGAGCCAG
Source organism: Acrocarpospora sp. B8E8 (assembly GCF_039871605.1). Classification (NCBI taxonomy): domain Bacteria; kingdom Bacillati; phylum Actinomycetota; class Actinomycetes; order Streptosporangiales; family Streptosporangiaceae; genus Acrocarpospora; species Acrocarpospora sp. B8E8. Next base: position 113,548 of record NZ_JBDPLV010000016.1, read on the forward strand.
AACTTCCCGTTCGGAGGAACCAGCATTCTGATCATGGTGGGTGTGGGCCTGGACACGGTCAAGCAGATCGAGAGCCAGCTCCAGCAGCGTAATTACGAGGGCTTCCTGAGATAGTGCGCGTCGTCCTGGTCGGGCCCCCCGGAGCGGGCAAGGGGACGCAGGCCCAGTTCATCGCATCGCATCTGTCGATCCCGAAAATCTCGACAGGTGACATTTTCCGCGCCAACGTCTCGGGGGGCACGGAACTTGGGAAGCTCGCCAAGGGATTCATGGATCGCGGGGACCTGGTCCCCGACGAGGTGACGATCGCGATGGTTCGCGATCGGCTGGCGGAGAACGACGCGCAGGAGGGTTTCCTGCTCGACGGCTTCCCTCGGAACGTGGCCCAGGCCGAGGTGCTCAAGAAGATGCTGGCCGACTTCGGCATCGGGCTCGACCTGGTGCTGGAGCTGGTGGTCGACGACGACGAGGTGGTCCGCCGCCTGGCGGGCCGCCGTACCTGCCGATCCTGCGGCAAGGTGTGGCACGTGGACTTCGATCCGCCGAAGGTGGACGGGATCTGCGACGCCTGCGGCGGCGAGCTGTTCCAGCGCGACGACGATCGCGAGGAGACCATCAGGCACCGGCTGGAGGTCTACCAGGAGCAGACCGCTCCTTTAATCAGCTTCTATGCCGACGAGGGCATTCTGCGCGGGGTGGACGCGACCGGTCCGGTCGAGGAGGTCACCCAGCGCGCGATGTCGGAGCTTCGCCGGTTCGCCGACTAGGCGCTGGACCGGCCCAACCGATGACCGAGAACGCCACCCCATACCGTGGGGTGGCGTTCGGTCATTTTGCGGGAACATTCACGAAAACCACCCCAGGGGGTGCTGTAGGTGTTGAAGAAGAACAGGCACGGGATCCAGATCAAGACGCCGGAGCAGCTGCGCGGGATGCGCGCCGCCGGTCTGGTGGTGGGCCGCACGCTCGAACTGCTACGTGAGTCCGTCGAGCCGGGCATGACGCCGCTGGATCTGGATGTGATCGCCGAGAAGGCGATCAGGGACGCGGGCGCCGTGCCGTCCTTCAAGGGCTACCAGGGCTTTCCCGCGACCATCTGCGCCTCCGTGAACGCCGAGGTGGTGCACGGCATCCCGAGCCGGGCGCGGGAGCTGCGCGCCGGGGACATCATCTCGATCGACTGCGGGGCCATCCTGGACGGCTGGCACGGGGACGCGGCGATCACGGTGCCGGTGGGTCCTGCGGAGGAGCTGGATCCGAAGCTGACCGAGCTGATGCGGGTCACCGAGGAGGCCATGTGGCGCGGAATCAGCGCGTTGCGGGCTGGGGGGTATCTGTCCGACATCGGCCATCAGATCGAGCGTTACGCGCGCTCTCAGGGCCGCTACGGGATCCCGCACGAGTACGGCGGGCATGGGATCGGCACCGAGATGCACATGGATCCGTGGGTGGCCAATCACGGGCGTCCCGGGCGGGGGCCGCGGCTGGAGGTCGGCATGTGCCTGGCCATCGAGCCGATGCTCAATCTGGGTACGGACAAGACCCGGGTGCTGGCCGACGACTGGACGGTGGTGACGCTGGATGGGAAGGCGTCGGCGCATTTCGAGCACAGTGTGGCGGTGACCGAGAGTGGGCCGTGGGTGCTGACGGCGCTGGATGGCGGGGAGTCCCGGTTGAGGTCGCGCGAATGATGGCCGCGGTGGGCGGCTTTCACCGTACATAATGGGGTTTATTACGCAGAGCGAGGAGATGGCTATGGTGGCTAGCCCCGAGATGCGGGCCTCCGACGGCGATCGGGAGCGGGTCGCGGCCGCGCTGCGCGAGCACATGGTCGATGGCCGCCTCGATGTGGACGAGTTCAACGAGCGCCTGGAGCAGGTCTACAAGAGCCGCACGTACGGCGAACTGGCCAAGGTGACTTCGGATCTGCCCGCGACCGATCTGCACACGCTGTCCGCCACAACGCCTCAGCCGAGCCCGAAGTCGCGCAAGGACCCGAAGAAGGCCCGGGAGGAACTGCGCGCGAACTGGGCGATCTGGGCCTTCGCCAGCTCGATCAACTGGGTGATCTGGCTGATCGTGAGCACCACCTCGGATGGGCCCGTGTATCCGTGGCCGCTGTGGGTGATGGGTCCGTGGGGTGTGGTTCTGCTGCTCGGCACGCTTTCCGCGGCGGCGGGTGGCAATCGGCGGGAGCCATCCTGAATGTGCCGTTGTGCACCCTCGGGGGGTTATGCGTATTCGTCCACAGAACGAACGCTTGATGCTTCATAACGTGAGCGATGTCCGGAGATGAGCAGCATCCCGGAGTGGTCTCCCTGGAGGACATCGTGCGAAACATTCGCAGCATCATGGTCGGCACCGCGCTCGCCGGCGCACTCGCCGCCGGCGCCCTGGCCGCCCCCGCGGCCAACGCGGCCGCCGCTCCCGCTGCCGCCGCCTCGGCGTCGGCCCCCTCGAAGCACTTCTTCGGCAACTTCTACTCCAAGTGGCACCCGAGCGAGGACGACGACTTCGGTCACCGCTCCTACTTCAAGGGCTACTGGTACAAGAAGGACGGCTACTACTGGTTCTACGGCGACCTGTACGACCGTGACCGGGACAACGAGTACTCCTACGTGTGGTACCGGTACCACGACGGCAGTGGCTACCACGAGAAGTACTTCGGCAAGACCAAGAACCACCTGAAGTTCAACAAGTTCTTCAAGTTCAAGTCCGGCAAGTTCGACGACTTCGACATCAAGGTCTGCGAGGGCGACAGCCGCTTCGAGGACTGCGGGAACTGGGGCGACGCTTTCTAGAGCGCCCTGACTCGAGCTGAGTCGTGTGTAACGGGGGGTAATCCCTAAATCCAGCGGGGCCCGTAAATCTCGGGACGGGCCCCGCTTTCCGCATGCCCGGCTGTTTCACCTGTTTGTCCTGCCGGAACTTCGCCCGCTTCGGCTGTTGCCGTGGTTGTACCCCCCCCGCCCAGCCCTCTGTTTTCCCTCGGGCTCCGCCCGCCCCCGCCATCTCCGTGGTCGCCCCAATGAAGCGGCAGCTTGACCCGGGTGGGGTTCCCCACCCGCCCAGCCCTCTGTTTCCCTCGGGCTCCGCCCGCCCCCGCCATCCCCGTGACCGCACGAATGAAGCGGCAGCTTGACACGGGTGGGTTTCCCCAGCCCGTTGTTCCCCTTGGGCTTCGCCCGATCCCGTCATCTCCGTGGTCGCCCGGATGAAGTGCCATCTTGATCCGGGTAGTTCTCCCGTGGGTTCTAGTGGTTGTCGCAGTACCCATCTGAGGAGATGCGATGGACTTCGAGATCCGTATGGACCGCAAACCACAAGGGCGGAAGAAACTGACCCGTGAACGGGTGGGATATTTCCAGTTCATGCACCAGGGCTACAGCAGCATGCACGCCCGCCGAATCGTCGGCATCGACCCGGGTTAGACGGACTCTTTGCCGCTTCCGCGCCCTCGCTCGGTTCGTCCCCGGGTAGATGATCTCCATCGAGCCAGGGGAGGGACATGTCCGGGTATTTCGCGCCAGCTGTCCTGGCCGCCGCGCTGCTGTTCCCGGCCGCCATCCCGGATACCCGGCATGTCACGATCTCGCCTGGTTCGGTCGCGCCCGGTGGCATCGTTCAGGTCGCCACGTCCAGTTGCTCCAGCGCGGCCCCCAGCGTGACCGCCACCTCCTCGGCGTTCGCCGCCTACACCACGCTGACCCGGTCGGGGTCCAGGTGGCACGGCACGGCCAAGCTCAGCCCGTACTCCGCCAGCGGTCTGAAAACTGTGTACGTCTACTGCGCGGGCGGCCCGTTCACGGGTGAGTTCACCGTTGGCGCGGCGGGCTCCAGGGGCGCTGGCCGGGTGCCTTGGCTGCTTGGCGCGGTCCTCGCGCTCGGCGGCGTGGTGGCGGTTGTGGTGCGCAGGCGCCGTAGGACTTGAACCACGTGCCCATCCGGGCCGACAAGCCGGATCCAACTGCCGCTTCGTCTGGGCGACCACGGGGACGGCGGGCCGGGCGAAGCCCGAGGGGAACAACGGGCTGGGGAAACCCACCCGGGTCAAGACTGTCACTTCGTTCGGGCGGTCACGGGGATGGCGGGGTCGGGCGGAGCCCGAGGGAAACAGAGGGCTGGGCGGGTGGGGAACCCCACCCGGGTCAAGCTGCCGCTTCATTGGGGCGACCACGGAGTTGGCGGGGGCGGGCGGAGCCCGAGGGAAAACAAAGGTGGGTGGGAGAACCACCCGGGTCAAGCTGGGATCTCATCCAGGTGACCACCGGGATGGCTGGGGCGGGCGGAGCCCGAGGGGAGGCAGAGGGCTGGGTGCGTGGGTACGGGTAGCTCGTGGACTGAGGTAAGCTATTAGACGGCTGTGTACTGGCTCCGCAGAACACGAGGGAATGCGCGATCGTTTCGCTTTCCTCGGCGGGTTGTCGTACACTCCTTTGTCGGTTCACTATGACCTTTTGCGCAAGGCGGCCTGGCTGGCTGCCGCTCTCTGGAAGCGCGGAAAGGTCGCGGCTGATTAGTGTTCCGAAGCCTCAGACGACCGATCAGTGAAACGCGAGGGACATGGCCAAGAAAGACGGCGCCATCGAGATCGAGGGCACTGTGGTTGAGTCGCTCCCGAACGCGATGTTCAGGGTGCAACTTGACAACGGCCATAAGGTCCTGGCCCACATCAGCGGGAGGATGCGGATGCACTACATCCGGATTCTTCCTGACGACCGGGTTGTCGTCGAACTGAGCCCCTACGACCTGACTCGTGGGCGGATCGTCTACCGGTACAAGTAGGTCGCCCTCCCGGGTGACCGTCTGAGGAACGAATAAGGACTATGAAGGTCAAGCCGAGCGTCAAGAAGATCTGTGACAAGTGCAAGGTGATTCGCCGGCACGGTCGCGTCATGGTGATCTGCGACAACCTGCGCCACAAGCAGCGCCAGGGCTAGTCGCGGAAACGGCCCTCATGAGTCCGCCCAGGGTGGCGGACTCGACGCATGTGGGCTGAAAAGTAAACGCGCGTCACACTCGCGTAGGCGTCCTCTTCGGAGGGCGAACCGCGCGGGCGACCCCCGGTCGGAGGCCGGGGCCCTCACCCCGGGCATGGGGAGGGGAAGTGAGGCGCAGGACCTCCGCCCAAACGAAGGAGAATGCCCGACCATGGCTCGCCTGGTTGGCGTCGACCTCCCCCGCGACAAGCGGCTGGAGATCGCTCTCACCTACATTTTCGGAATCGGTCGCACCCGCGCCCTGGAGATCCTCAAGGCCACCGGCGTCAGCGGTGACCTGCGCGTGCACCAGCTCAGCGACGCCGAGCTCGTGCCCATGCGTGACTACATCGAGGCGAACTTCAAGATCGAGGGCGACCTCCGTCGCGAAGTTCAGGCGGACATCCGTCGCAAGATCGAGATCGGCTGTTACCAGGGCATCCGGCACCGCAAGGGCCTGCCTGTCCACGGTCAGCGGACGCAGACGAACGCGCGTACCCGCAAGGGCAAGAAGAAGACCGTGGCCGGTAAGAAGAAGCCGGGCAAGAAGTAGTCCTTAGCAGCCACATTCCAGGAGAAGCGCTTTAAATGCCGCCGAAGAGCCGCCAGGGCGCACCGAAGAAGGTGCGCCGCAAGGAAAAGAAGAACGTCGCTCACGGGCACGCCCACATCAAGAGCACGTTCAACAACACGATCGTTTCGATCACCGACCCGAACGGGAACGTGATCTCCTGGGCCAGCGCCGGCCACGTCGGGTTCAAGGGCTCCCGTAAGTCCACCCCGTTCGCCGCGCAGATGGCGGCCGAGAACGCCGCCCGCCGGGCCATGGAGCACGGCATGCGCAAGGTCGACGTCTTCGTGAAGGGCCCTGGCTCCGGCCGGGAGACCGCGATCCGCTCGCTGCAGGCGACCGGGCTCGAGGTCGGGTCCATCCAGGACGTGACCCCGGTTCCGCACAACGGTTGCCGTCCGCCGAAGCGGAGGCGGGTGTGACCGCCTCCGCGAGCGCAATCGCCGTTCACGGTTGCCGTCCGTCTGCGCTCATGATGCGCCGCCGCGTCTGACCAGGAGATAGAGAACAATGGCTCGTTACACGGGTGCGGACTGCAAGCTCTGCCGTCGGGAGAAGACCAAGCTCTTCCTCAAGGGTAAGAAGTGCGAGTCCGCGAAATGCCCCATCGAGATCCGTCCTTACCCGCCGGGTGAGCACGGCCGAGGCCGTCCCAAGGAGTCGGAGTACCAGCTCCAGCTCCGGGAGAAGCAGAAGACCCGCCGCATCTACGGCATCCTCGAGCGGCAGTTCCGCAACTACTACGAGGAAGCCAACCGCAAGTCCGGCAAGACCGGCGAGAACCTCCTCCAGATCCTGGAGAGCCGTCTCGACAACGTGGTCTACCGCGCCGGATTCGCGGAGTCCCGCGACGCCGCCCGCCAGCAGGTCCGCCACGGGCACGTGCTGGTGAACGGCAAGAAGGTCGACATCCCGTCGTACCGCGTGCGCGAGCACGACATCGTCGAGGTGCGGGAGAAGTCGCGCAACCTGCTGCCGTACGAGGTGGCTCGGGCCACCGCCGGGGACAAGACCGTTCCGGCGTGGCTGGGGGTCTCCTCGGAGGCCATGCGCATCCTCGTGCACCAGCTCCCGGTCCGCCAGCAGATCGACACGCTGGTCCAGGAGCAGCTCATCGTCGAGCTTTACTCGAAGTAAAGCTTTTCTTCGCGTAAAGCTTGTCTTTGCCGCACGGCCCGCGCATCGCGGGTCGTGCGGCATCATGGTTGTAGGCGAGCGGCGTCAAATAGCGGGCGTCGCCGTGAAAGAGGAGAAAACGCATGCTTATCGCACAGCGTCCCAGCCTCGTCGAGGAATCTCTCGAAGAGCACCGCTCCAAGTTCGTCATCGAGCCGCTGGAGCCGGGCTTCGGCTACACCATCGGCAACTCGGTCCGCCGCACGCTGCTGTCGTCCATTCCGGGCGCGGCCGTCACGAGCATCCGCATCGAGGGCGTGCTGCACGAGTTCTCCACCGTCCCCGGGGTCAAGGAGGATGTCACCGACATCATCCTGAACCTGAAGGCGCTGGTCGTCTCGTCCGAGCATGACGAGCCGGTGGTCATGTACCTGCGCAAGCAGGGCCCTGGCGAGGTCACCGCCGCCGACATCGCGCCCCCGGCCGGTGTCGAGGTGCACAACCCCGACCTGCACATCGCCACGCTGAACGGCAAGGCGAAGCTGGAGATGGAGCTGACCGTCGAGCGCGGTCGCGGCTACGTCTCCGCCGCGCAGAACAAGCAGCCGGGCCAGGAGATCGGGCGCATTCCGATCGACTCGATCTACTCCCCAGTCCTCAAGGTCACCTACAAGGTCGAGGCCACCCGTGTCGAGCAGCGCACGGACTTCGACCGCCTGATCCTCGACGTCGAGACCAAGCCGTGCATGAAGCCCCGCGACGCGGTGGCCTCGGCCGGTAAGACCCTCGTCGAGCTCTTCGGCCTGGCCCGCGAGCTCAACGTCGAGGCCGAGGGCATCGACATCGGCCCGTCGCCGACCGACGCGGCCCTGGCCGCCGATCTGGCGCTGCCGATCGAGGAGCTGAACCTGACGGTCCGCTCCTACAACTGCCTCAAGCGCGAGGGCATCCACACCGTGGGTGAGCTCGTGGCGCGCAGCGAGCAGGACCTGCTCGACATAAGGAACTTCGGTGCCAAGTCCATCGAAGAGGTCAAGCAGAAGCTGCACGAGATGGGCCTCGCCCTCAAGGACTCCCCGCCCGGATTCGACCCCACCGCGGTCGCCGGCGGTGGGTACGACGATGAGGACGGCGGCTTCATCGAGACCGAGCAGTACTAATCGACACTAGGAATTCACAGAACGATCGGCTCGCCGATCGGCCCGACCCCGGTACCTGATACGGCCGGGGCGGGTTATCTCCAAGGAGCATTCCATGCCCAAGCCCACCAAGGGCGCCCGCCTCGGCGGTGGCCCGGCGCACGAGCGGCTGATCCTGTCGAACCTCGCCACTCAGCTGTTCCAGCACGGCCGGATCCGTACCACCGAGGCCAAAGCCAAGCGGCTCCGCCCGCTGGCCGAGCGGCTGATCACCAAGGCGAAGAAGGGCGACCTGCACAACCGTCGCCAGGTCATGACGATCGTCCGCGACAAGGGTGTCATTCACCACCTGTTCGCGGAGATCGCCCCGACGTTCGCCGAGCGTCCCGGTGGCTATACCCGGATCACCAAGATCGGTCCCCGGAAGGGCGACAACGCCCCGATGGCGATCATCGAGCTGGTGACCGAGCCGATGAACCCGGTCAAGGTCGCGAAGGCGGCTCCGGCTGAGCAGGTCGCTCCGAAGGCCGACGCGGAGGTCGAGGAGGCTCCGGCCACGGCTGAGGCTTCTGCTGAGGCCGCCGCTGAGACCACCGAGGCTCCGGAAGCCGCCGAGGCTCCCGAGGCCAAGAAGGACGAAGCCTGATATTTCAGGTTCTTGATGGGTCCGGTGTCCGCTCAGGGCGCCGGACCCGTTTGTTTGATGGGAGAGGATCCGATGGTCAGGTTGCGCCTGGATCTGGGGTACGACGGCACGGATTTCTCCGGATGGGCGCGACAGCCGGGCCGCAGGACCGTGCAGGGCGAGATCGAGCAGGCGCTCGGCCGAATTCTCCGGGTGGATCCGGCGCCCGCACTGACGGTAGCCGGCCGCACCGACGCCGGAGTGCACGCGCGCGGCCAGGTCGCGCACGTGGACCTGGAGGCCGACGTGGAGCTCCCTGCGCTGTTGCGGCGCCTCGCCGGGGTATTGAGCCTAGATGTCAGAGTTCATCGGCTGTCCGTGGCTCCTACCGGTTTCGACGCCCGCTTCTCCGCCCTTTCCCGCCGGTACGGCTACCGCGTCGCGGACGCCCCCGGCGGCGTGGATCCGCTACGGCGGCGCGACATCTACTGGCACAACCGCCCACTCGACGTAGACCTGCTGAACGCCGCCGCCACCCGCCTCCTCGGCGAACACGACTTCGCCGCATTCTGCAAGAAACGCGAAGGCGCCACCACGATCAGAGAACTCCAGCGCCTGGACTGGACCCGTGCCCCCGACGGCGTGCTCCTGGCCACGGTCGTCGCAGACGCCTTCTGCCATTCAATGGTCCGCGCCCTGGTCGGCTCCCTCCTAGCAGTCGGCGAGGGCCGCCGCCCAGTCGAATGGCCCGCCGAAGCTCTAGCCCGCGCAGAACGCGACTCCGGCATCCACGTGGCACCCGCTCTCGGCCTCACCCTGGAAGAAGTCCGCTACCCACCAGACGCCGAACTGGCCCTACGAGCACGGCAAACCCGACGAGTGCGCGATCTCGCCGCGAACACCTAATGGAATGAGCAGGTCGCCGGTATCCGGCGTCGTTCACGCAGGCGGCGCTTCTCGCCGCACCGGCACCAAGAGCGGCAGTCTGTAGCGCGCCCTGTCAGAGCCCGCAAACATAGATTTCAGGCCTCTGGCCTCGGCGAACACTTGGTGAGCACGCAGGTTGGTTCGCTGCGGGCCCTAAGAGTCGGCGATGCGTTTTTCTATTATTTCGGCGGTGTGATCGCGGAAGGCGCCGCTGACTGGGCCGAGGTCCTTTTCCTTTTCGACTGGGGTGTGGCCGTCGGCGTAAGTGGCGTAGCTGAAGACGATGTAGCGGCCCCAGACCATGCCTGCCGCGTAGCCGCCGGAGATGGAGACCCGGTCGGCGCCGGTGTCGGGGTCGCCGTCCAGGCCGCGGAACCAGAGGTTGCCGCCCAGGTTTTTGGTTTTGTCGACCACCAGGGCGGCTTCTTTGGTGGGGAGGACGGCGATGCCGGTTGTAACCGCGTACTGCTTGCGGTTGTCCACGTAGGTGGCGCGGAGCACTCGGCGGCACTGTTGCTGGGCGAGGGCCTCGGCGAAGGCGCCGGCGGCGGCCTCCTCGCACTTGTCGGTGATGTTCACCTTGACGCGGCGGAAGGTTCGGCCGTCCACGCTGATCCGGGCGTCCGGGAACGCTTCGGCGAGGGTGAGTTTGCGGGGGTCGGTGGCTTCTGAGTCCAGTACGGCCGCTGTCACGGGTGCGGGATCGGGGGCTTCGGCCGAGACGGCGGGTGCGCCGGTGACCGTGGGGGCTTTTCCGGCTGTGGTCGGGTCGCCCGCGTCGGTGTAGGCGAAGTAGGCCGCGGTGCCGATCGCACCCACCACGATCACCGAGCAGAGCGCGAGCACCGCCTTGCGGCCCGCGCCGCCGGACGAACGCTCCTCGGTTTTGGCCGGAGGAGGCAGTTGCTGGCGGCGGACGGCCTGCTGCTGCGGTACGGGCGGCAGGACGATGCCCTCGGCCGGGGTGTTCTCGCCGTGAATGCGCCGGAGCGGCGGGGGCGTCGAGTCGGTGACCGGGAACATCACCTCGCGGCGCGGGATCGTGGTCTCGGCCACGGTTTCCTCGGCCGGTGGCGGCATCGGCACCGCGGAACGCCACCTGCCCGGGCCTGGCGGCCATTCGGTGGACTCGGCGGGCCAGGTCAGCCCGGCTTCCCGCTCCCCAGGCAGGGTGACCTGATCCCGCTCATCCGCCTGAGCCTCGTCCGGGCTGCCGCTCTGACCGTCCGGGCCCTCCAGGCTGCCCTGGCCGTCCGAGCCGCCTTGGCCGTCCGAGCTGCCCTGGCTGTGCAGGTTGCCCGGGGTGCCCTGGCTGTCTGGGATGTTCTGGCTGTGCGGGATGTTCTGGTCTTCGGGGCGTGCTTCGGGCCAGGACGGCACCCCGGCGCTCGTCTCCGGGATGACCTCATGCGATTCTTCGGCCCCGTCCGCCAGCTCCTCCGCCGGTACGGCTTCCGCCACCCGAGCCTCGGGAACGGACGGCCAGGAACCGAAACTAGGCCACTGCTGCCCGACCGGCTCCGGTTCGAAGGCACCCGAAGTGCCGGGCGCGGCAGGCTCGGTGGCCAGGGCTTCGGTGGACATGGCTTCGGAGACGGCCGGTTCGGTAATGGTGGGCTCGGAACTCGCGTGCGCGCCTACCGCCGACGGCCACGCTGGCGCATCCGGCTCCGGGGAGGGCGGCAGTGTCTCCCCGGGCGGCTCGTTTTCCGAGGTGGCGGGCAACCGGCCGGGCGCGGACCACGGGCGCAGGGTCGGGCCGGGGTTCTCGGTGGGCGGCCAGTGCCGGGGCACCACCGGAGGATCGTCGCCCTCGGCATCCTCGTCGTGCACGGCCTCGCCGGGCAGGCGCGGCGGCCAGACCGGAACGTCCCCGCGCTCACCAGACCGGACCGGCTCCTGCACCGCCTCAGCCTCCGCCTCGACGGCGGCGCTCTCGGGCCACTCGGGCAATAATGGCAGCCCCGACCTGGAAGCCTCGGGGGACTCGGACTGAGGCTCCGACGAGGGCGAGGACGAGTAGCCGGACGAGTGCGGGGGCGACGGCTCGGACGGGGGCAAGGATGAAGACGCGGATGCGGGCGAAGGTTGAGGCGAAGCCGGAGATGAAGGCGCGGTCGGAGGCGGCCATCCGACGGGGTCGCCCATCGACTCGCCAGTGGCAGCGGGCCAGACGGGCTGATCGGCGGAGTCGTTCGCGCCGGGCCACACCTGCATCCCAGCGGCTGCCGCGGTGAACGCGGGCGGCGGTTGCCACGGCGGAACCCCCGGAATCACCGGCGGCGCGGCCTCCACCGCGGGCCCAGAAGCTCCCGGGACGGAGGACGACCATGCAGTTGGCGCGGTTTCTGCGACGGGCCCGGGAGCTTCTGGGACGGACGACCATGCGGTTGGCGCGGTTTCTGCGACGGGCCCGGGAGCTTCTGGGACGGACGACCATGCGGTTGGCGCGGTTTCTGCGACAGGCCCGGGGGCTTCCGGGACGGAGGACGGCCATGACAGGTCATTCCGGCTGGACGCGCTCTCCACAACAGGCCCGGCAACGTCCGGGACGGAGGACGGCCATGCCGGGTCATGGTTCCTGGCGGGCGCGGACTCCACGACAGGCCCGGCCACGTCCGGAGCAGAGGGCGACCACGTCATGTCGTCTTCCCGGATCGGCGCCGCGAACCAGCTGTAGCCGGGGCGCCACGGGGAGCCCACGTTCAACTGCAGGTCGTCGCCACGACCGGACTGCCCGAAGCTCGGCGGAGGGACCGCCGAGGCCGCGGGACCGCTGCGGTCGTAGTCGTGTTCGGAACCCGGATCCTGGCCACGCATAGGCGGAAGCGTATCGGCGCAGACGAGATCGGCGTGCCGCTATGGGCGTTTCCGCAGGGCTCCCGAGCCCCTCAGGAGGGGACGCCGCTGATGGAACGGGTGTCCAGGGCCGCGAAAACGGTCAGGTTGGTGATGTCCACGGCGGCCTGGTTGAGCCGCTTGAGCTCGGACTTCTTCGGTTTGTGCCCGTCCTTGAACTGGAACCAGAGCAGCACCGCGTAGTGCCCGTGATACCAGCCGCCCGCGTACGCCTCGCCCTGGCCGAGGAACTTGCTGAACTCGTCCTTGCCGGGCAGCGGCTTGAGGAAGTCCTTCCTTTCCGCCCCGGCGCCCGCGTTCGCGACCTTCTTGGCGCCCGCGGAGGTTTTCAGGTTGGCGACCCCGACGGTGCCGATGACCAGGCCCTTGGCGTCCCGGAAGCTGGCCCGGATGAGCTGGTTGCAGCCCGCGTCCTTGAGCGCCTTCTCGAGTTTCGCCCCGGAGATGGCGCCCTTGCAGACCTTGTCGTACTTGTGGGTGGTTCGCTGGTAAGTCCGCCCCTCGCTGGTGAACTTGGTCTTGCCGAAGAGTTCTTTGGCGGTGAGGGGTTTCGGGTCGGTCTTGCGGGCCGCGGCGTAGCCGTACTGGCCGGTGGGGCCCTCGGGGAGTGATGGGGTCGCCTTCGGGGTGGCGTTCGCCTCGGGGGCCTTCTCGCCGCTGGCGGAGACCCAGAAGGTGACGGCCACGACGAGGACCAGGCCGATGGCGATGGCGGCGATGATCACCGGGGGGCGCCAGAGGGAGGATGTCGGGTAGTCGCGGGAACCCATGGCCTGAGATTAGCCGCCTATCCCATCAGATGCGGACCGGTCAGGAATACCGTCAGTGCCGTCAGGGGTAGCCGAAGTCCTGCGTCCACCAGGGGCCTTCCGGGCCGAGGGTGACGCCGACGCCGGTGGCGGTGAGGCGGCAGTTGAGGATGTTGCCGCGGTGGGTGGAGCTGGCCATCCAGCCGCGTACGGCCTCCTGGGCGGTCTGGTAGCCGCGGGCGATGTTCTCCGCGCCGCCGTGCTGGTAACCGGCCCGGGCCATGCGCTGCCAGGGGGTGGCGCCGTTGGGGGACTCGTGCACGAAGGAGCCGGAGGCGGCCATCTCGTCCGAGTGGGTCCTGGCCGACTGGACCAGGCGCTGGTCGATCCGGAGCGGGACGCAGCCGTTCTTCTTCGCGCGCTCGGCGTTGACCAGGGCGACCACCTCGTTCTCCAGCGCGACCAGGGAGCCGCCGTCGGAGGAGGAGAGCTCGTCGCCGTTGTGGGTGCTGGTCTGGTCGCCGCCGTACGAGCCGTCGATCATGTTGTTCGAACGGTTGCGCGGCTTCTCGCCGGGGGTGGCGGCCTGGCCGGTGGCGGGGGCGCTGTCCGGGGTGACGGCGCGGGCCACCGGGGCGAGCGCGGACAGGTGCCGCCGCTTGGCCGGGGCCGGCGTGGTGGACGCCTTGGCCTGCGGTGTCGGCTCGTTGTTGCGCAGGAAGACCTCGTCGCTGCCGGCCGGGGTCATGGTCAGGCGGCCGATCACGATGCCGAGCAGCAGAACCGCCGTGACGCATGCGACAAGGCCCAAGAGCGTCCCGCGCCGGGACGTCCATTGGGTATGCCGGGTGTGAGGGGGCTGCGACATTCCGCAGCCAAATATAGGGATTTCCTGGCGTGTTGAAAATGAGAACAGGGTGACGGGATTGACGAGTCAGGTCGGTCAGGCCCTAGACTCGCGCGACTCGGGCTGATCGTTTTGCCGTTTGGCCGGTAGACCGGTAGTCTGCTAGTTCGTTGTGTGTGGATCAGTCCTTCGCTGACTGATGCACGGCGCGTCCGGCGTCATCTCCCGTAAATGGTCCTCCCCACGCTCGTGGGGGTGAGTCAGTGGAGACGGAAGGTTGTCGCCGTGTGCCTGCGCAACCTACCGAGAGTTCACATCCAACAGAAGGCACTGCCGTGCGCACGTTCACACCGAAGCCCAACGAGGTCGAGCGTCAGTGGTACGTCATCGACGCGACCGACGTCGTGCTCGGCCGGTTGGCCAGCCACGTCGCGGTCCTGCTCCGTGGCAAGCACAAGCCGATCTTCGCGAACCACGTCGACACCGGTGACTTCGTCATCGTCATCAACGCCGACAAGGTCGCCCTCACCGGCAACAAGCTGCAGCAGAAGAAGGCGTACCGGCACTCCGGCTACCCGGGCGGCCTGCGGTCCGTCACGTACGGCGAGCTGATGGAGAAGCGCCCCGACCGCGCCGTCGAGAAGGCCGTCAAGGGCATGCTGCCCAAGAACGCCCTCGGCCGGAAGATGGTCAAGAAGCTCAAGGTCTACGCCGGTCCCGAGCACCCGCACCAGGCCCAGACGCCGGTGCCCTTCACGATCACCCAGATCGCCCAGTAACGCCGAGCCAGGAAAGTTAAGAGGAGAACCGTGGCTGAGACCACCGGTACCGAGACGCTCGTCGAGGGCGAGCTGGAAGACTTCTCCGCCGAGGAGTTCCCGTCGGAGTACACCACCGAGTCGTCGCCCGCGTCCGACGCCCCCGTGCGCAAGCCGGTCACCACCGGCAACTCGTACGGCACCGGCCGCCGCAAGGAGGCCGTGGCCCGGGTCCGCATCGTGCCCGGCACCGGCAAGTGGACGATCAACGGCCGCTCGCTGGACGCCTACTTCCCGAACAAGGTGCACCAGCAGATCGTGAACGAGCCCTTCGTGGTGCTCGGCGCCGAGGAGCAGTTCGACGTCCTGGCCCGCATCGACGGCGGCGGCGTGACCGGCCAGGCCGGCGCGCTGCGCATGGGCCTGTCCCGCGCGCTGGCCGTGCTGGACGCCGAGACCAACCGCCCCCCGCTCAAGAAGGCCGGCTTCCTCACCCGGGACGCCCGCGCCACCGAGCGGAAGAAGTACGGCCTGAAGAAGGCTCGTAAGGCTCCGCAGTACAGCAAGCGTTAAATTGGGCCGCCTTTTCGGCACCGACGGGGTACGTGGGGTCGCGGGGCGCGACCTCACGGCCGAGCTCGCCATGGACCTGTCCGTGGCGGCCGCGCACGTGCTCCGGGACGCCGGGAGGAGCCGCCCGCTCGCCGTCGTAGGCCGGGACCCGCGGGCTTCAGGAGAATTCCTGGAAGCCGCCGTGGTCGCCGGCCTCGCGTCGTCGGGCATGGACGTGCTCCGGCTCGGTGTGCTGCCCACCCCGGCGGTCGCCTACCTGACACCAGCGCTGGGAGCCGACCTCGGGGTCATGCTCTCGGCCTCGCACAATCCCGCGCCCGACAACGGGATCAAGTTCCTCACCCGGGGTGGCTTCAAGCTGCCCGACGCGGTGGAGAACGAGATCGAGGATCGGCTTGGCGAGCCGTGGGAACGCCCGGTCGGCTCCGCCGTGGGCCGGGTCCGGGAGGCGTACGGGGAAGCCAACCGTTACGTCGCCCATCTGCTCACCTCGCTGCCGCACCGGCTGGACGGCCTGCGGGTGGTGGTGGACTGCGCGCACGGCGCCGCCCACATGGTCGCCCCGGAGGCGCTGCGCCGGGCGGGTGCCCAGGTGGACACCATTGGGACCGCTCCAGACGGCCTGAACATCAACGACGGGGTGGGCTCGACCCATCTCGATCCGTTGAAGAAGGCGGTGGTGGCCACGTCGGCCGATCTGGGCATCGCCTACGACGGCGACGCCGACCGCTGCCTGGCGGTGACCGGCGACGGCGAGGAGATCGACGGCGACCAGATCATGGCGATCCTGGCGCTGGAGATGCGGGCGCAAGGCCGCCTCCAGCGGGACACGGTGGTCGCCACGGTGATGTCCAACCTCGGCTTCAAGCTGGCCCTGCGCGAGGCGGGCGTCACGGTGGTGGAGACCGCCGTCGGTGACCGTTACGTGCTGGAGAAGATGCAGGAGAGCGGCTACAACTTCGGCGGCGAGCAGTCCGGGCATGTGATCATGCTCGACCACGCCACCACCGGGGACGGACTGCTCACTTCGCTGCATCTGCTGGCCGCCGTCGTGAGCTCAGGCCGCAGTTTGGCCGAGCTCGCCGCGGTCATGACCAAGCTCCCGCAGGTGCTGGTCAACGTCCGCGACGTGAGCAAGGACAAGGCCGCGCATCCGGAGCTGCTGGCCGCGGTGGCGCTGGCGGAGGAGGAGCTCGGCGACACCGGCCGGGTGCTGATCCGGCCGAGCGGCACCGAGCCGATGATCCGCGTGATGGTCGAGGCGCAGTCGCACGACCACGCCGAATCCGTGGCCGCCCGCCTGGCGGACACCGTCCGCCAGGTCTGCGATTAATCAGAAACCCGTCCCATAGACAGCCGCATAGCCGCCGACCAGCGACTCACCGCCGCGGCTGTCCAGATCACGACTTTCTAATTAATAGTTACTCATCGCCGGTCAGCGACAGCCCACGCAGTCGCTGACCGGCCCACAGCACCGCGACCACCGTCACGATCACGATGGCCGGCGCGGCGAAGCTGAGCGCCACGTCCGCCTTCAGGAACGGCGAGGACGACACCTGGTCGGCCAGGGTCTGCCCCCACTGCTGGATCGACAGCTTGCGCGCCCCCGGGACGTACCCGCCGATCGCGCCCTCCCAGACCAGCGCGTAGATGATCCCCACCACGACGGCGTGCTTGGTGAGCACCCCCACCAGCAGGAACACCGCCGCGTACGCGATTCCGGCGAACAGCGCGCCGAGCGCGAAGCCGGAGGCCACCCCCGCCTCCATGCCGATCAGCAGGTAGGCCGCCAGGAATGTCGGCACGGCCGAGAAGACCACGATCAGCGAGGCGGCCACCGCGAACTTGGTGAGCGCGATCGACGGCCGGGAGATGGGCTTGGACAGCAGATGGATGATCGTGCCGTCCTCGATCTCGGGGGAGATCACGCCGGTGCCCGCGATCAGGCCGAGCAGCGGCAGGATCGTGCCGATAGCGAACTTCTCCATGAGCGTGACGGCGGTGTTCTCGTCGCCGCCGCCGATCAGGCGGAGCAGCACCGCGACGGCGATCAGGGCCAGCGGGAGCGCGGCCAGCAGCCAGATCCGCTTGCGGCCCAGCATCGCCCGGTAGGTGATGGACGCCACGACGGAGTTCATGAGCGCCCGCTCAGGTAGGAGAACACGCTTTCCAGGTCCTCGTCTGTGGGGGACACCTGCCAGAGGTGCACGTTGAGGTCGCGGGCCAGGCGGGGGAGCAGCCGGGTGAAGCGGCGGAAGTCCTCGGTGCGGACCTCCAGGCCCTGCGCGGTGAGGGACACCCCGCCGGAGGAGGCGTCGGCGATCAGCGCGGCGGCCAGGCGGCGATCGTCGCTGGAGCGCACCCGGAAGAGGTGCGGGCGGTCGGTCATCCGCCGCCGGATCTCCCGGTAGTCGCCGGAGGCCGCGTGCCGGCCCGCGACCAGCACCTCGATCTGCTGGGCGACCCGCTCCACCTCCTCCAGGATGTGCGAGCTGAACAGGATCGTCCGCCCGGCCGCGCCCAGCTTCCTGACCAGGTCCATCAGGTGCAGCCGCTGGCGCGGGTCCATGCCGTTGAAGGGCTCGTCCAGCAGCAGCACCTGCGGCTCGTGCACGAGCGCCCCGGCGACCTTGACGCGCTGGCGCATGCCCTTGGAGTAGGTCTCGATCCTGCGGTCCTTGGCGGCCGTCATCTCGACCAGGTCGAGGGCGCGCTCGGCGGCGTCGTCCTGCAGGCCGTGCAGGCGGGCGGCGGAGCGCACGAACTGCCAGCCGGTGAGGAAGCCGTAGACGCCCTCCCGTTCCGGGACCAGGCCGATGGTGCGGTAGATCTCGTGGTTGCGCCAGATCTGCTTGCCGTCCAGGGTGGCGGTGCCGCCGGAGGTGGCCAGGAAGCCGGCCATCAGGTGCAGCAGGGTGGACTTGCCGGCGCCGTTGGGGCCGAGCAGGCCGGTGACGCCCGGGCCGATGGTCATGGTGACGTCGTTGACGGCCACCACGTTGCCGTACCAGCGGGAGACCTGCTTCAGCTCGATCACGCTCATGAGGCCGCGGCTTTCCGGTAGCGCAGGAACAGGGCGGACAGCGCGAGCGCGATGACCGCCAGGGTGATGGCCGCAGGCCCGAACCCCGGCGGATAGCCCTCGCCGTTGCTGGGATCGGTGCCGAACAGATTCACCTGTACGGCATCCACCAGGAAGAAGGGATTGATGAGAATGCTCCACTTGGCGGCGTTGTCGAGCCCTTCCGACAGGAGCACGCCGAAGAACACCGCCGAGGCGGCCAGCGTGAACATGTAGAAGGCGATCACCGAGGCCACGCCGAGTCCGCGCCGGGGCGTGAACGAGGCCAGCGCCAGCCCGATCGACGCCAGCAGCACCGCGAAGATCAGGCTGCCGCCCATCGCGGCCAGGTAGTCGCCGTGGTGCACGGGGGTCTCCAGCTCGACCAGCAGCTCGCCGATGTAGATCAGCGTCAGCGGCACGGCCATCAGCAGGAACAGCGCCACCGTCAGCGCGACGAACTTGGCGCCCACGTAGTCGAGCACCGTGACCGGCCGGGACAGGTAGAGCGGCAGCACCCGGAACCGCAGATCCGGCGCCACCAGGTACGGCGACTGCGCGGCCAGGAACACCGCCAGCACCGCCTGCATGGTCACCGCGAGCCCGGTATAGGGCAGCGGCTGCTGCTTGAGCAGGGCCATCACCGCGATGGACACCACGGCGGGCAGCAGCATGGTGGCCGCCACCAGGAATGGAATGATCTTCGATCGGGCCGGTCGGCCCAGGCCGAAGGCGCCGCGCAGGCTGTGCAGCGCGAGCGCGGTGGCGGCGTAGCCCCGGCTGAGCCGTACGCCGTCGTAGTGGCGATAGCCGATGTCGTGGATGACACCTGTGGGTTGGGTCACTTGAACACGTCCTCGATGCGGCCGTGCCGCTGTTCCAGCCGTACCAGATTGAGGTCCAGGTCGCAGAGCGCGTCTCTGAGCACGTCGAAGGTCTCGTCGGCGCGGACCTGGACGGTGATCAGGCGGCCTTCCACGGCGACCGCCTCGCCCGCCTCGGTGAGGTGGCCGGCCAGCAGCTCCCAGCCTTCCTCGACCTCGACGGAGACGGCCTGGGTGACCTGGGTGAGCTCGCCGATGGCGGAGGAGCGCAGCAGCCGGCCGCCGTCGATGACGATGACGTGGTCGCAGATGCGTTCCAGCTCGCCGAGCAGGTGCGAGGTGACCAGCACGCTGATGCCGAACTCGCTGCCGATCCGGCGGATCAGGGCCAGCATCTCGTCGCGGCCCTGCGGGTCCAGGCCGTTGGTGGGCTCGTCCAGGAAGACGACCTTCGGGTCGTGCACCAGCGCCTGGGCCAGCTTCACCCGCTGCTTCATGCCGGTGGAGTAGCCGCCGATGGGGCGGTAACGCTCCTCGTGCAGGCCGACGTGGCGGAGCGTGTCGGCCGCGCGCTCCCGGGCGGCGGTGCGCGGCAGGCCGGACATCTGGGCCATGTGCACGACGAACTCGGTGGCCGACACGTCGGGCGGCAGGCATTCGTGCTCGGGCATGTAGCCCACGATGCGCCTGATCTCCAGGCCTTGCGCGGCCGAGTCCATGCCGAGCACGGACGCGCGGCCCGCACTGGCGGGGAGCAGCCCCAGCAGGATCTTGATCAGCGTGGACTTGCCCGCGCCGTTGGCGCCCACCAGGCCGGTGACGCCCGTTCCGGCGGCGACCGTGAGCTGGTCGAGCGCGGTGACGCGGGGGAACCGCTTGGTGAGACCCTCGGTTGCGAGGATTGTCATGATCCGGACAGTACCGCTCCGACCAGCCGGGTGGCCTCAGTCAAAAGGAGGAGGTTGCTCGCGTCGCCCTCGTCCTCGGTGGGTAAGCGGGACGGCGCGGTGGTAGCGGGCGCCGAGGTAGTGCTGGGTGAGCAGGGTCAGGGTGCCGGCCACGATCATGCCGAGGATGTTGACGGCCAACTGGAGCGCGGACGCGCCCACGTCCCCCCAGGCGCCGAGCGCGAGCGCCACCGAGGCGTATCCGGCGGCCGGGACCGTGGTCACCGAGATGAACACGCCGACCAGCGCGGACGACTTGCCCGCCGTGATCGAGAGCACCCCCGCCGTCCCCGCCAGCAGCGCCACAATAAATGACCATTTATCGGGCTTTACGATGAACTCGACTTCGGGGTGGCTGTCGAGCATGGTGGCGTCGATCCAGCCGAGCCAGGTGGACACCAGGGCGCAGGCGAAAGTGATCGCCATCGCGACCGCGAAGCCGACGGCCAGCGCGCGGACCGCGCGGGCGATCAGGTCGGGGCGGCGGCGCAGCAGGCCGAAGGAGATGGCCGCGATCGCGCCGAACTCGGGGCCGAGCACCATCGCGCCCACGATCAGGATCGGCGAGCCGACGACCACGCCGATTCCGGCGATCTGGGTGGCGATGGCGAGAAACGTGAGGAAAGCTCAGGTGATCCGGGTGTCGTCGTCCACCCGCTGGGCGAGCTCCTCCCAGACGACCGCGTCCTCACCCTCGCCGGGCGCCTCCTGTTCGGCCCGGTCGGCGGCGTCCGACAACATCAGATCCACGTTCTCGACCGCGATCGACATGCCCAGCTTGGTGAGGTGTTCGATCACCTCGTTGGCGGCCTCCCTGGCGAGGTCGAACATCAGCAGGTCGCCGGGGGGTTCCTGGGCGACGCCCGGCAGGACGACAAGGTTGGTCAGCCCAGGGGACTGCCGCAGCAGGGCAACCGCCGCGTCGGTGTGTTCCCGGGGGCTGATCACACGCAGATGGAGCACGAGCACACAGTACTCACGGCGGAACGGGCAGTCCGGCATACCGGAGGGCTTCCGCGGTGCTCATCGCGCGGCCCCGGGCGGCCGCCCAGGCGTAGGAATCCTCCGCCAGGATGGCCCGCAGGCGGGCGCGCAGCGAGTTCGCCCAGCGGACCTGCGGGCGTTCGGCGAAGGCGCCGCCGGAGGTGAGCGTGACGTCGGCGGCGTGCAGCAAAATGGCCGCGTGCACCGGCCGATCCTGAGCCGCCGCGAGCGCCGCCGCTAGATCCAGCGCGGGACCCAAGATGCGCTGGGCGGCGTAGGGACCTTCGTGCTGGTCGAGCACCGCGGCCAATCCCTCCCGCAGATGGCCGGGAACCTGGTCATAGCGGCCCTCGTGCAAAGCCAGCCAGGCGTGGCTCAGCCAATAGGACGCCACCGCCGCCGGTGGGAAACCGGCCACCTCGACCGCGCCGAGGGCCCGCGCCACCGCGTCCGCGTCGGCGTAGATCCAGGCCAGCTCGGCCCGCGCCACCTCGACCTCGGTCCCGCCGAACCGGTCCCCGAGACCGCGGAACAGCGCCTGCGCCTCGTCCAGGTCCGCGGCCACGCTGTCCAGGTCGCCGATGTGGCCCCGGGTGAGCGCGCACGCCATCAGCGTCCGCGCCAGCGAATAGGGCTCGCCGTGCGTCCGGGCCAGCGCCACCGCCTGGCCCCCGAACTCCGCCACCGCGCGCCGATCCCCTCGGTAGACGCTCACCGACGCCAGGCACGACAGCGCGAGCACCTGCCACTTTCCCGCACCCTGCTTCTCGGCCAGGTCGAGCGCGGCCTGGAAATACCCCTCCGCCTCGTCGACCGACGCCCGCAACGACAGGAACCCGGCGCCGATCAGCGCACGCGACAGCAACTCGGGCGGCCCATCCGGAATCTCCAGCAGGCGCCGCAACCAGGCCAGCGCCTCCCCGATCGCGGTGTGCCGCCAGAACCAGCACAAGGCCGCCGCGAACCGCAGCGCCACCTCGTGAGGATGCGCCGGTGTCTGGACTGAGGAGCGGAGCGACGAGGGAAGACACCGGGGTTGAGCATCCGAACCGCGATGCGAAGCATCGCAATCAACGCAGCGCTCCCCGGCGGCCAGCGTCCACGCCGTGGCGACCCGCAGGTTCGCGTACTCCTCCCGGAGCACACCTAGCCAGTGCCCCCGCTGGCTGCCGCGCCGCTCCTCGTTCGCCTGCTCGGCCAACCGGCAGAAATACCGCGCGTGCCGCGCCCGGATGGCCTCGGGCTCCACCAGCCGCTCCTCCGCGTACTGCCGGAGCGCCACCAGCATGCGATACCGCGACCCCGGCTCGGCCAGCACCAGCGACCGCTCCACGAGCGTCCCAAGCCCATCCAGTACGGCTGTCGCGGACAGCCCGTCATCCGCGCACACCGCCTCGGCGGCCTCCAGCGTGAACCCATCCCGGAACACCGCGAGCCTGGCGAAGACCAGCCGCTCGGTCTCGCTCAGCAGCACATGGCTCCAGTCCACGGCGGCGCGGAGCGACCGGTGCCGGGGGCCAGTGCGCGTGCTCGCCAGCAGGTCGAGCTGGTGATCCAGCCGGTCGGCGACCTGGGCGGCGGAGAACGCGCGCAGCCGTCCGACCGCGAGCTCGATCGCCAGCGGCAGCCCGTCCACCGCCCGGCACACGCGGGCCACATCGGCGGCGGGCACCTCGAACTCGGGGTCGATCTGGCGTGCTCGGGCCAGGAACAGGCGGCCGGCCCCGGAGGCCGCGACCGCCTCGGGGGTGTCGGTGGCGGGCACGTCCAGCGGGCGGAGCAGGTGCACCCGTTCGTCGCCGAGGCCGAGAAGTTCGCGGCTGGTGGCCAGGACGCGGAGGTTCGGGCAGGCGGTCAGCAGGGCGGCGATCACGCGGCGGACCTCCGCGATCAGGTGCTCGCAGTTGTCCAGCAGGAGCAGGGCGCGGCGGCGGCCGAGCCAGCGGGTGACGCCGGTGAGCGGGTCGCCGTGCGGGTCGCCGGGGGCGCCGAGGGCGGTCAGCAGGGCGGGGGCCACGCTGTCGGGGGTTTCCACGCTGCCCAGCCAGATCACGCCCACCCCGGCGGGCGGGTCGGCGGCGGAGGCGGCCTCCAGGGCCAGGCGGGTCTTGCCGACGCCGGGCGGGCCGATCAGGGTGACCAGGCGGTGGGCGGCGAGCAGGGCGGCGATCGTGGTCAGGTCGCCGGTGCGGCCGACCAGGGTGCCGGGGGTGGGGGCGGGGAGTCCTGGCAGGTGGGCGGGTGGGTGGGGGGAGAGGGTGGGGTCCTCGTTGAGGATGGAGAGGTGCAGGTCGCGGAGTTCGGCGCCGGGGTCCAGGCCGAGGGTGTCGTCGAGGTGGCGCTGGGCGTGCAGGTAGGTGTCCAGGGCCTCGGGGCGGCGGCCGGAGCGGTAGAGGGCCGTCATTAGCTGGGCGGTCAGGTGCTCGCGTAGCGGGTTGCGGGCGGTGAGGTCGGTGAGCTCGTCGATGATCTCGTGGTGGTGGCCGAGCTCGAGTTCCAGGTCGAAACGGCGCTCCCAGGCGAGGAGGCGGCGTTCGGTGTAGCGGTGGGCGGCGGCGGCCAGGGGCGCGCTGTCCAGGTGGGCGAAAGGCTCGCCTCGCCACTCCTGGAGCGCCGTGCGCAGGATGTCGGCCGCTTTCTGAGGGTCGGGCGCGTGGCCGGCCTGGACTACCAGGCTGTCGAACACGTGCGCGTCCAGCCGGTCGTGGCCCAGGTTCAGCCGGTACGCCCCGGGCAGGGTCTCGATCACCGGGCCCAGGGCCTTGCGGAGGTTGCCCACGCAGATCTGGATCTGGGTTCTGGCGGTGCGCGGGGGCGTGCCCCAGATCGCATCGACGATCTGGTCGGACGGCACGGGGGTTCCGTCCGCGAGCAGGAGCAGCCCGAGGATCACCTGCTGGCGGCGTCCGCCGATGTCCACGGGCACGCCGTCGCGGTGGACCGTGAGCCGGCCGAGGATCGCGTAGTTCACATCCATTCGGACGAACAGGACTCGCGATTTGCTACCCAGCAGATCATCCGGGGGCGACAGTCCAGGAGATTGGGCGAATTATCCGGTTTCACCGATGAAAGTTTCATGTGTTGGGCGGGCGCGATAGCGGCGTGAAAGCGCTGCGGTTAGCGGGATATTTCAGCATTTCCGTGCGGGGGACGAAGTCCCTCGTCTTCGGGGACGTCAGCTTCGGGGACGTCGGAGAGCATAGGAGAACTTGTGCGCAAAATCGCCAAGATGGCTGCCGCGCTGGGGATCGGAGTCAGCACCCTGGCATTGACGGCCACGCCCGCCCTGGCGGCCGGCTACCACATCTACGGGACCTGGCCGGTCAACCAGTCACAGTCCTGCTACTACGCCGAGTACTACCACCCGGACGCGCCGGGGCACCCTGACTTCTGCCAGGTCATCGGCAACCAGATCCACCTCTTCGTCTGGTACTAGGCCATATCTGAACGGCCGCCGGTGTCGCCCACGCCGGCGGTCGTTCAGCTTCTGCGCAGACGTACGCGGGTGACGGAGTGGTCGGCGCCCTTGCGGAGGATCAGGCCCGCGCGGCCGCGGGTGGGGGCGATGTTCTCGACCAGGTTGCGCTCGTTGATGTCGCGCCAGACGTTGCGGGCGAACGTGGTGGCCTCGGCTTCGGACAGGTCGGCGAGGAATTTGAAGTACGACTTCGGGTCGGCGAACGCGGTGGCGCGGAGCTGGTGGAAGCGGGCCACATACCAGGTGCGGATGTCCTCGATGCGGGCGTCGACGTAGATGGAGAAGTCGAAATAGTCGTTGACGGCCAGCGCGGTCGGGGGCGCGGGCTGGAGCACGTTGAGCCCTTCGACAATAAGGATGTCTGGATTTTTCACCACCTGCTGGGCGCCCGGAATGATGTCGTATTCGAGGTGGCTGTAGACGGGGGCAGTGACCTCGGGTTTTCCCGCTTTCACGTCGGCGACGAAACGCACCAGCGCCCGGCGGTCGTAGCTTTCCGGGAAGCCCTTGCGGTGCATGATGTCGCGCTCGGTCAGCACCTGGTTGGGGTAGAGGAAGCTGTCGGTGGTGATCAGCTCCACCTTGGGGTGCTCCGGCCAGCGGGCCAGCAGCGTGTGCAGCAGCCGCGCGGTGGTGGACTTCCCGACGGCCACGCTGCCCGCGATCCCCAGAATGTACGGCGGCGGCGCGGTGTCGTCCCCCAGGAACGTGCCGATGGCCGTCCCCCGCTGCCGGGCTCCGGTGAAGTGGAGGTTCAGCAGCCGGGTCAGCGGCAGGTAGATGTCGGTGACCTCGGCCAGGTCGATCGGATCGTCGATCCCGCGCAGCTCCTCCAGTTCGGCCTCGGTCAGCGTGAGCGGCGTGTTCCGCCGCAATCCCCGCCACTGTTCCCGGCTGAGCTCGACGTACGCGTCCCCGACTGCCACGCCGCCCAACATTACCGACGCGTCCCCGTACGACAGCGACCGGCCACCGAATTGGCGAGATCTGCCATATAGCCCTACTTCGCGGGGACATTAACGTTTCGTGAACGACGGAGGGAGTCTCGGATGGACCGGCGCAAATTCCTGACGGCTTCGGCGGCTTCGGCCGGGGTGGCGATGTTCGGCGGACCGTTCGCCGGCGTCGCGGCCGCGGGCGAGCGGGGAACCCTGACCCACGGCGCGGATTACGGCCCGCTGGGACCCGTGCCCGACCTGCGCGACGGCGTGGTCCGCCTGCAGCTGCCCGCCGGATTCACGTACCGCTCGTTCAACCCGGTCGGGGAGGCGTTCACCGAGGGCGGCCTGACCCCGGGCCGCCACGACGGCATGGCCGCCTTCCGCGGCCCCAAGGGCAGCACCATCCTGGTACGAAACCACGAGGTCAACGGCCCGGTAGGCGCCTTCGGCGACGTGTCGGACGCGTACGACACCGCGGCGGGCGGCGGCACGGCCACGCTCCGCGTCACCCGGTACGGCGAGCTGATCAAGAGCGCCGCCAGCCTCAACGGCACCCAGATGAACTGCTCCGGCGGCCCGATGCCCTGGGGCGCCTGGGTCACCTGCGAGGAGACCGTCAACGGCCCCGACGTCGGCAACGACTTCACCGGCGCCGACAACACGCTGCTCAAGCAGAAGCACGGCTACATCTTCGAGGTCCCGCTCGACCGCGCCGCCAGCCGCAGGCCGATCCGCTCGGCCGGCCGGTTCGCGCACGAGTCGGCCGCCTTCGACCCGAGAACCGGCGCCATCTACCTGACCGAGGACAACTTCGGCTTCGCCTCCGGTTTTTACCGCTACCTCCCGCCGAAGAACCCCCTCAAGGCCGGCCGCATCCTCGACGGCGGCAAGCTCCAGATGCTGGCCGTCAAGAACGCCCCCGGCAAGGACCTCTCGGTCGGCCTGCCCGCCGGCGCGAGCTTCCAGGCCACCTGGGTGACCATCGACGACCCCGACCCGACCTTCACCACCAAGCCAACCAACGACGAGGCCATCCAGTACGTCGGCAAGCAGGGCCGGGCCAAGGGCGCGGCGCTCTTCTCCCGCCTGGAGGGCGCGGTCTACGACTCGGGCACGATCTACTTCGTCTCCACCCAGGGCGGCGCGACGGCCGCGGGCGACACCCCGCCGTCGGGTTTCGGCAAGGGCCGCGGCCAGATCTTCGCCTACGACACCTGGAGCGACCGCCTCCGCCTGGTCTACGAGTCCCCGGGTTCGCTCGTGCTGGACCTGCCCGACAACGTCACCACCAGCAAGCGCGGCACCCTGGTGCTCTGCGAGGACGGCGGCGGCGACAACTACCTGCGCGGCCTCACCAGGCGCGGCGAGATCTTCGACTTCAGCCGCCTGATGCCGGTCTCCGGCGACTCGGGCGCCGAATTCGCCGGCAGCACGTTCGGTCCCGACGGGCACACCCTGTTCGTGAACGTGCAGTCCTCCCAGGGTGTCTCGTTCGCCATCTGGGGCCCGTGGCACAGGGGCGGGTTCTAAAGTGAGGTAGTGATCATCGGCATCGGGGTGGATCTTGTGGATGTGGCCAGGTTCGCGGCCACGATCGAACGAACGCCCGGCCTGCTCACCCGCCTCTTCACGGCGGACGAGCAGGCCGAGCCCGTGCATTCGCTGGCCGCCCGCTTCGCGGCCAAGGAAGCCGTGGCCAAGGCGCTGGGCGCGCCGGCCGGGCTTTCCCACCTGGACGCCGAGGTCCGCAAGGATCCGGAGGGCCGCCCGTCGCTGCACGTCGGCGGCCGGGCGGGCGAGCTCGCCGACTCACTCGGGGTGCGCAGCTGGCACGTCTCACTCAGCCACGACGGCGGTTTCGCCCTGGCGTTCGTGATCGCCGAACGTTGACGTGGCGGATGGCTTCGGTGATCGTCTGCGGCTAGCGTCGAAGCATGCGGACCGCCTACACCTCTGATCAGATCAGGACGGCCGAGCGGGCGCTCATGGCCACCGTGCCGGAGGGCACGCTGATGCGCCGGGCCGCGACCGGGCTGAGCGTCGTCTGCGCGGGCCTCCTGCCCGGCGTGTACGGCTCGCGCGTGGTCCTGCTGGTCGGCAGCGGCGACAACGGCGGCGACGCGCTCTACGCGGGGGCCCGGCTGGCCCGGCGGGGGGCGCGGGTGGAGGCGATCCTGGCCGGTTCGCGTACGCATGCGGGCGGGCTGGCCGCGTTGCTTGACGCCGGTGGGCGGACGGCCGGGATGGACGTCATCGAGCAGGCTGATCTGATCGTGGACGGCCTGGTCGGGATCGGGGGCACGGGGGAGCTGCGGGAGCCGTACCGGACCCTGGCGCTGGCGGCCGAGGGCGCGCCAGGTCTTGTGGTGGCCGTGGACGTGCCCAGCGGGGTGGACGCGAGCACCGGGCGCGTGGACGGGGGGGCAGTGCGGGCACAGCTGACGGTGACGTTCGGAGCGCACAAGAACGGGCTGCTGGTCGATCCGGGGAAGTCGTTCTGCGGGCCGGTCGAGCTGGTGGACATCGGGCTGGGGCCGTACCTGCCGGATCCGGACGTGGCTTCGCTGACCGACGACGATGTGGCGGATCTGCTGCCCAGGCCGGCGGCCGAGTCGGACAAGTACCGGCGTGGGGTGATCGGGATCGTCGCCGGGAGTGATCGGTTCACCGGGGCTGCGGTGCTCGCGGTCGGGGGAGCCATCCGGGCCGGGGCCGGTCTGGTGCGCTTCGCGAGCGCGGAGACGGCCGTGCGGCAGGTGCGGAACCGCTGGCCGGAGGCGATCACGACCGTGCTGGACGGTCCTTCGGTGGCCGAGGTCGGGCGGGTGCAGGCGTGGGTGCTCGGGCCCGGGATGGGCACCGGGGAGGAGGCCGTGGCACTCGCCCGGGCGGTGCTGGCCACCGACGTGCCGGTGCTGGTGGACGCCGACGGTTTGACCATTCTGGCCAACGATCGGTCGCTGTTGCGCCGCTCCGCGCCGACCGTGCTGACCCCGCACGCGGGCGAGCTGTCCCGGCTGCTGGACGTGCCCAGGGAGCGCGTCGAGGCGGCCAGGATGGAGCACGTCCGGCGCGCGGTCGCCGAACTCGGAGCGATCGTGCTGCTCAAGGGCTCCACCACGCTGATCGCGGAACAGGATCGCCCGGTTCGCGTGAACGCGACCGGCACACCCTGGCTGGCCACGGGCGGGACCGGCGACGTGCTGTCCGGAATCGCGGGCACGCTGCTCTCCGGCGGCCTCAGCGGCTATGACGCGGTGTCGTGTGCGGCACATTTGCATGGACTTGCCGCACAGGCCGCGTCGACCGGCATCTCCGGCGGACACGGGCCAATCGCCGCGATGGACGTGGCGACGATGTTGCCCCAGGTCATCCGGAGTCTGTGAGTTGGTCGCGGCCACCAGAGGCGGCTGCGAAAATTGACGGATGGACATGCTGACTCCGGCCGAGGCCCGCGTGGATCTGGCGGCCATCCGCCACAACATCGGGCTGCTGGCCGCCCACGCGCCCGGCGCCGAACTGCTGGCCGCGGTCAAGGCCGATGCGTACGGGCATGGGCTGGTCGCGTGCGCCCAGGCCGCGCTGGAGGGCGGCGCCACGCGGCTGGGGACGGCATACGTCCGGGAAGCCCTGGAGCTGCGCGCGGCCGGAGTCACCGCGCCCATCCTGGCGTGGATCATCCCGCCGGGGGAGCCGCTCGACGAGGCCGTGCGGCAGGACATCGAGCTGTCGGCGGGGGCGGAGTGGCTCATCGACGAGATCGCGGCGGCCGCGCGAGCTACCGGGAAGACCGTTCCGGTTCAGCTCAAAGTGGACAGTGGCATGTCGCGGGGCGGGGCGCCGGTGGCCGCCTGGGGAGCGTTGGTGGATCGGGCGCTGGCCGTACAGGCGGAGGGGTTGATCAAGGTGACCGGCCTGTGGTCGCACTTCGCGTGTGCGGATATTCCGGGCCATCCATCCATTGACGCCCAGCTCGCGGCGTTCGAGGACGCCGTCAAGCACGCCGAGCAGGCCGGCGTCTCCGACGCGATCCGGCACATCGCCAACTCCGCCGCCACCTTCACCCTGCCGCAGGCCCGCTACGACCTGGTCCGCCCCGGCATCGCGGTGTACGGCTTGAGCCCCATCCCCGAACTCGGCGACTTCGACCTGGTCCCCGCCATGACGCTGGTCGCCCGCCTCGCCATGGTCAAGCGCGTCCCCGCGGGTTCAGGCGTCTCCTACGGCCACCTCTACCACACCGAACGCGAGACCGCGCTCGGCCTGGTGCCGCTGGGATACGCGGACGGGATCATGCGTGCCGGGACGAACCTCGCCGAAGTCCTGGCCGGAGGGCGGCGGTGCCGCGTGGCCGGGCGGATCTGCATGGACCAGTTCACGGTGGATCTGGGCGACGACGCCGTCACCACGGGCGACGAAGTCATCCTGTTCGGCCCCGGATACGAAAATGAACCGACATGTCAGGAATGGGCGGATTCCCTCGGCACGATCACTCATGAGATCGTGACCGGGATCGGATCCCGCGTGCCGCGTGTTCACCTCAACGTATGGCCGAGGGACGGGCGACGAGGAGATCGACAATGACGGCACGGCGGACAGTCGGGATCGCGGGGGCCATCGTCGGTGCGGCCTCCGCCGGCGTGGCGGCGGGCACGCTCGCCAAACGGTATGCGGTGGGGCGGATCCGGCTGCGCCCTGACCCGGAGGCGAACGAGCCCTTCGGCGAGCTACGCGGCCGGGAAACGACGCTGACCACCTCGGACGGCCTGGAGATCCACGCCGAGGTGGACGGGCCGGAGGACGCGGAACTGACCGTCGTGTTGTGCCACGGCTACTGCCTGACCTCCGATTCGTGGCATTACCAGTGGCGGAACCTGCGGGATCGGTATCGGGTCGTGCTGTGGGATCAGCGCTGTCACGGGCAGTCCTCCCGGGCGGAGGCCGCCGACTGCACGATCGACCGGCTGGGCGAGGATCTGGCCCTGGTGCTGGCCGAACTCGTGCCAGGGCCGTGCGTGCTGGTCGGCCACTCCATGGGCGGAATGACGATCATGGCCCTGGCCGACCGGCGGCCGGAGCTGTTCGGGGATCGGGTGCGCGGCGTCGCGCTGATCTCGACCTCGGCCGGGAAACTCGCCGAGCTGAGCCTGGGGCTGCCGGCGCTGGTGTCGAAGGTGGTGAACTTCGCCGTTCCCGGTGCGGTTTCGGTGATGCGCAAGCGGTCGGCGCTGGTGGATCGCGGGCGGCAGGTGGGCAACGACGTGTCCTTCCTGGCGCTGCGCCTGCTGGGCTTCGGCGACTCCAAGTCGGTCAGCCCGACCGTCGTCGACTTCGCCGAGTCGATGATCCGGGCCACCCCGTCCGAGGTGATCGCGGATTTCTATCCGGCGCTGATGTCGCATGACAAGCTGACCGCGCTGGACGTCCTGAACAAGGTGCCGACCGCGATCGTGGTCGGCGAGCGCGACTGGCTCACCCCACCCGACCACAGCCGCGCCATCGCCGCCGCCGTGCCGACGGCCGAGCTCACCCTGGTTCCGGGGACGTCGCATCTGGTGCAGCTGGAACGGCCTGGCGTGGTGAACGACGCGTTGCGGACGCTGCTCGAACGGGCCGCGAACCTTCATTAGGCGGGTTTCCCCACCACGCTCGACGTGATGCCGTGACCGTGCTCTCCGGCGGGGCGAGTTAACCGATGGTGACTCTTAGTGTTCAAATGATCGCACTAGGGTACCGGCTCGGTGCCCGAGGCCGCCGCGGCCGTGGCCGCTCCGTAGAGGCGCGCGTCAGCTACCGCAGTGGCCTGGATTGGTCTGAACACCGACCTCAAAGGACTGGGGATCAATGGGCAAGACAGCATGGGTGAAGCCGGCCGTCGCAGTCGCCGCGGTAGCGGTTGCCTTCGCGGCGGTCGGGGCCACCGTTCCGGCGTCGGCGGCCACCGTCGCCTCGGAGCAGGCGTGTTTGGCGACGAAGAAGTTCGGCAGGACCTCATCGGGGTCCAGAATCGAGTTCACGCCCTGCGTGAAGACCGACGGCAAGGTCATCGTCCTCGACCCCGGCGTGGCCTGCTTCGCGACCGGAATCTCCAAGGTGCTCCGGCTCAAGGATTGCCGCGCCTCGGGCGAGTGGTCGCTGTACAAGGACGGCGAGCGGGTCGCGGCGAGCTCCTCGCGGGGCACGCCGTACCCGGGGCCCGGCACGTATACCCTGGTGGCCGACCTGCAGGGCTCGGGGAGCGGGCGGATGAGCAACTCCCGGGGCCACAGCGGGAACGTGCAGATCAGCGCGGGCGGATCGATGGAAGGGACGGTTACGCTCGCCGACCCGGTGCGCACGACGTCAAGCTCTGACTCGCGCAAGCGCATCCGTTCGTCGGCCGGTAACCGCTGACCGCGTTAGCTCTGGATCTCGGTCTTCGCGGCTGGCAGGTGTCCGGCCAGCCGCGGACCGTCGAGTGATCTTCGCGTGGTCGTCGCTGGGTGGTGGTGTGATTGGGGTTACGAACTGCTGCGCGGTACATCAGTGTTTGTCAGTCCGATTTCGGTTTCCTGGATCTGGTGGGTGACCGGCTTACCAGGCGTGGAGTTGGTCGGCGGGCCGCGGCAGGGCTGGGCCTGCCTTGATGGTTGTGGGACCCCTCGGATTGTTTGGACCGGTGGTCGTGAAGTCGTCAGGTGATCCCCAGACGGGCGCACGTCTGTCCCTGCTCAGATGGCCCCCGATCACGACCACCCTGGTAGACTGTAGTCACTTGTTCACCATGGGTTTACCTAGGTTGCCATGGCCGGGGAGGGTTGGTGCAGGTCGTCCATGCCTACCGATACGCGCTCGACCCCACCCCGCGCCAGGAACGTATGCTCCGTTCCCACTGCGGCGCCGCCCGCCTCGCGTTCAATTGGGGTCTTGCGCGGGTGAAGGCCAATCTGGCCCAGCGGGAGGCCGAACGCTCCTACGGCATCCCCGACTCCCAGCTCACCCCGCCGCTGTCGTGGTCGATGTTCTCGCTGCGCAAGTCGTGGAACGGGGCCAAGCAGGAGGTGGCGCCGTGGTGGGCGGTGAACTCCAAAGAGGCCTACGCCTGCGGTCTGGATCGGCTGGCCACGGCGTTGACGAACTGGAGCGAGTCCAGGAAAGGTACGCGCAAGGGTCCGAAGGTGGGATTTCCCCGGTTCCGGTCCAAACGCAAGAAGGCCATGTCGGTGCGGTTCACCACCGGGACCATCCGCCTGGACGGCCGCACCCACGTGGTGCTGCCGGTACTCGGGCGGATCAAAACCCACGAGTCCACCCGCAAGCTGGCCCGCCGGGTCGAGGCGGGCACCGCGAAGATCCGCTCGGCCACCGTCCGGCTGGAAGCCGGGCGCTGGCTGGTGTCGTTCTCCGTCCAGGTCGAACGCGCCGAGGCAACCCCCACGCGGCCGGATGCGGTGGTCGGGGTGGACTTGGGCGTCAAGACCTTGGCCGTCTACTCCGACGGCCGCCCACCTACCGCCAACCCTCGGCACCTCGCCGTCGCATCCCGCAAGCTGCGCCGCCTGTCCCGGGCGGTCTCGCGCAAGCAAGGCCCGGACCGGCGCAGCGGGCAACAGCCGTCCGGCCGGTGGCGCAAGGCCGATGCCTCCCGTAACCAGGTCCACCACCGGGCGGCCGCGTTGCGTCGCGATGCCATCCACAAGCTCACCACGACGCTGGCGGGGGAGTACGGCACGATCGTGGTCGAAGATCTCCACATCGCCGGGATGGTGAAGAACCGGCGGCTGGCCCGCGCGATCTCCGATGCCGGGTTCGGCGAGATCCGCCGCCAACTCGCCTACAAAACCGAGTGGAACGGCGGCCGGCTGGTGGTGGCCGGCCGCTGGTTCGCATCCAGCAAGACCTGTTCCGGGTGCGGCGCGGTGAAAGCCAAACTCGCCCTCTCCGAACGCACCTACACCTGCGCGGACTGCGGCCAGGCCCTGGACCGGGACCTCAACGCCGCGCTCAACCTGGCTTCCCTGGTGAAGCACACCGTCGAGCACACCGTCGCCGGGAGTGGCCCGGAGACGACAAACGGACGTGGAGCCGACCATAAGACCCCGCCTGCCGGGGCCGGTGGCTGGGAAACGTCTACCCCGCACCGGGCGCCGCCCGGGTCGGACGGGGACCTCCGCCCAGCAATGGACGGATCACTGAGAGACACTGAAACTCAGTGAACGGATGGACTCTGCGAATGGAGCTGGGATGAGGGCCGAGGTGCGGAACGCGGAGGAGATGCGGGAGCTGGGGGTCCGGATTGCCGGGCTGCTGGGTCCGGGAGATCTGGTCGTGCTGACCGGGGCGCTGGGGGCGGGGAAGACCACCTTGACGCAGGGGATCGGGGAAGGGCTGAAGGTGCGGGGGCCGGTTACCTCGCCCACGTTCGTGATTGCTCGCGTGCATCCTCCGTTGGGGGAAGGGCCCGCGCTGGTGCATGCGGACGCGTACCGGCTGGGAGGCACGCTGGAGGTCGACGATCTTGATTTGGACGCGTCGATCGCCGATTCGGTAACGATTGTGGAGTGGGGGGAGGGCCTCGTCGAAGATCTTTCGGAGCAGAGGCTCGAAATCCTGATCGAATCCAGCCCCGATGATGATCGGCGAATCGTGCATGTTCGGGGTGTTGGCAGTCGTTGGTCCGATATCTCTGCCGCATTGATCTAGGCCGTTACCCGCTGGACCCTTCCACAACTCTGGAGATCAAGAGAAAATGAAGATCTTTGGTAATGGATTGGCCTAGGTTTTCGGGGTACAGGTGCGGTGAGAGGGGTGCGCCGATGGGCAAGCTGAGTCAGGCCGCGTGTGCGGGGGCGATGTTGATCGGCGTGGTCGGGTGCTCGGCTGAGGCCCAGACCGGCACGCCTACGGGCTCCCCGTCCCCGTCGGCCTCGTTACCCACCCCGACGGCGTCGCTGTCGGTGATACCCCGGCAGAACATCCGGGTCGTGGTGGATCCGACGTCGATAGCCGGAGGGGCCACCAAGAACGTCCGGGTGACCGCGTTCTGCCCGCCCGCCCAGCCGGGCACCACGTACAAGGCCAATGCCCGGTCCGACGCGTTCACCGGCGTCGTCAGCCTCATGCCCCCGACCGTCGCGACCCCCGCCGCGGCCACCCCGGCGGCCACCGAACCCAGGCTGACCGGTGTCGCGCTGCTCAACCCCAACGCCAAAGCCGGGGGATACCGGGTCGAAGTGCGCTGCGAGGCCACCAACGACGTCGGCAGCGCCCGCTTCCGGGTGACCGCTCCACCCGACGACACCTTCCCCACCAAGGCGCCAGGCGCCGGTGGCGGCGGCACGGCCGCGGGCGGCCCCGAGGAATCCTCCGGCCTGCCGATCACCCCGATCACGCTCGGCCTGCTGACCGCGTTCTTCGTCGGCATCGGCGTGGCCCGCAGGCGCAACCGGGGCTGAGATTGGCCAGCTCCACCCGCTCGTGGATCATCGCGGGAGTGATCACGGGATTCGTCCTGGTCGCGATCGGCAAACCACACACCGAAGAGCAGACCGCGACCCGCTCCTCCGCCGTGCCCGAACGCATCGACATCCCCACCCTCGACCTCAAGGCCCCGCTGATGGAACTCGGCCTGACCGGCGCGGGCGACGTCGAACTCCCCCCCTACGAAAAGCCCAAAGTCGCCGGCTGGTACACCGGCAGCGCCGTCCCCGGCGACACCGGCGCCTCCGTCATCATCGGCCACGTCGACACGAAATCCGCCCCCGCCGTCTTCTACCGCCTCCGCGAACTCCGCAAAGGCGCCACCGTCAAAGTCCACCGCGACGACGGCAAGACCATCTCCTACACCGTCGACTCAGTCGAACAAATCCCCAAAGACAGATTCCCCGCCAGAAGCGTCTACACCGGCGAGGGCCTCCGCCTGGTCACCTGCGGCGGCACCTTCGACTGGAAAAACCACGAATACCAAGACAACATCATCGTGTACGCCTCCCGCGTGACCAGCTCAGCCTGACGAAGGTCTTCGCGATAACCCTCTGAAACGTGACGATCCGGTCTTCCGGCGGGCGGGCTCGGTGGAGCGGCTAGGCTTGTTGTTCGTGCTGGTCCTGGCCTTTGATACCGCGACCCCTGCCGTGACGGCCGCGTTGCATGACGGAACGCGGGTGCTGGCCGAGTCCACGACGGTTGACGCGCGACGTCATGGGGAGTTGCTCGCTCCGGCGATTGAGGCGGTGCTCGCTGAATCGGGGGCTTCGCTGGGTGAGGTGACCGCGGTCGTGGCGGGGGCCGGGCCGGGGCCGTACACAGGGCTGCGGGTTGGGTTGATCACGGCGCGTGCGTTGGGCGCGACCCTGGGTGTGCCGGTGTTTGGTATTTGTACGCTTGATGCGCTGGCGTATGCGACGGAGTCGGCCGATCCTTTCGTGGTGGTGACGGACGCGCGGCGGAAGGAACTCTTCTGGGCGCGGTACGGCGATGCCAGGACCAGGGTCGATGGGCCGAGGGTGGCGCGGCCGCACGATGTGCCGGATGGTTTGCCGATCGTGGGTGTCCGGCTTTATGAGGAGATCGTCGGTGAGGTGAGCGGGCCGGAGCATCCGTCGGCGGGTGCGTTGGCCGCTTTCGCCGCTGAGCGGCTGGCGGGGCTGACGCCCGAGCAGGCGTTGGCGGTGGCGCGGTTGCCCGAGGGCAGGATCGACTCCGAGGAGGCCGCGCAAGGTCGGGGAGTCCTGGGTCCGGCCGTCCCTATCTACCTGCGCCGGCCCGATGCTCAGATCCCGGGGGCGCCGAAGAAGGTGACGGCGTGATCGGCCAGGCGCCGGTGGCCGCCCTCCGGCCGATGACCGAGCGCGACATCGCCGATGTGGTCGCGGTCGAGCGGGCCACCTTCCCCTTGGACGCGTGGACCGAAGGCATGCTCCGCGGCGAGCTGGCCGACCAGCCCCGCACCCGCCACTACCTGGTCGCCGAAGTGGAGGGCAGGATCGTCGGCTACGCGGGCCTCGCCGTCGCCGCCGACCAGGCCGACGTGCAGACCATCGCCGTCTACGCCGACCAGCGCCGCGCCGGCATCGGCTCCCAGCTCCTGACCGCGCTCCTCGCCGAAGCCGCCCGCCGCGGCGCCACCAAGATCTTCCTTGAGGTGCGGGCCGACAACCCGCCCGCCCAGACCATGTACACCAACTTCGGCTTCGAGGCGTACGGCGTGCGCCGCGCCTACTACGACGACGGCACCGACGCGATCACGATGATGAGGGAACTCGATGGCTGACCAGCCGATCGTCCTGGGGATCGAGACATCCTGCGACGAGACGGGCATCGGCATCGTGCGCGGGCACACGCTGCTCGCCGACACGATCGCCTCCAGCATCGACGAGCACGCCCGTTTCGGCGGGGTGGTGCCCGAGGTGGCCTCCCGCGCGCATCTGGACGCGATGTCCCCCACCGTGGAAAGCGCCCTGGCCAAGGCCGGTCTGCGGCTGGCCGACATCGACGCCATCGCGGTGACGGCGGGTCCCGGTCTCGCGGGCGCGCTCCTGGTCGGGGTCGCGGCGGCGAAGGCGTACGCGCTGGGGCTTGGCATCCCGCTCTACGGGGTCAACCATCTGGCCGCCCACGTCGCCGTCGACCAGCTCGAACACGGGCCGCTCCCCAAGCCCTGCCTGGCCATGCTGGTCTCCGGCGGCCACTCCTCGCTCCTGCTCGTCCCCGACGTGGCCAAGGAAGTGATCTCGCTCGGCTCCACCGTGGACGACGCGGCGGGCGAGGCTTTCGACAAGGTCGCCCGCGTGCTCGGCCTGCCCTTCCCCGGCGGCCCTCATATCGACCGCGCCGCCCGCGACGGCTCCGGCACCGCGATCGCCTTCCCGCGCGGCAAGGCCGACGACGGCACTCTCGATTTCTCCTTCTCCGGCCTTAAAACCGCCGTCGCCCGCTATGTCGAGAAGCATGGCGGCTCTCTGTCCATCCCCGACGTGGCCGCCTCCTTCCAGGAAGCCGTCGTCGACGTCCTCACCCGCAAGGCCCTGGCCGCCTGTGCCCAGCACGACGTCCACGACCTCCTCATCGGCGGCGGCGTCGCCGCCAACTCCCGCCTCCGCGCCTTGGCCCAGGAGCGCTGCGACGCGGCAGGCGTGCGTTTGCGCGTTCCCCGCCCGGGTTTGTGCACCGACAACGGCGCCATGGTCGCGGCCCTCGGCGCGAACCTCCTGGAGGCCGGGACCGCGCCATCCCCGCTGACGATCCCAGCGGACTCCTCCCTCCCCATCACCACCATCCACATCTGATCAAAGCCACCCTTGATCTCCGGCTCGCTGGAGGGCTTCGGTGCGGTTGCGGGCGCTGGTCTTCTGGATCGCCGAGGACAGATAGTTGCGTACGGTGCCCTCCGACAGGTGCAGGTGAGCCGCGATGTCGGAGATGGTGGACCCGTTGGCCGAGGCGATCAGGACGTCCCGTTCTCTTGGGGACAGCGGGTTCGGGCCGGCGCTCAGGGCGGCTGCGGCGAGGGCGGGATCGATGACGCGTTCGCCCGCCTGCACGCGCCGGATCGCCGCCGCCAGTTCGCGGGCTGGGCTGTCTTTGACCAGGAACGCCGAGGCTCCGGATTCCATCGCGCGGCGCAGATATCCCGGTCGCCCGAAGGTGGTCAGAATCATCACCCGGCACCCAGGGAGGCTTTCCCTCAGTTTCCCGGCGGCCGTGATCCCATCCATTCCGGGCATTTCAATGTCCAGCAGCGCGATGTCCGGCTGGACTCTGGCGGCGACGGTAAGCAACTCGTCTCCGGAGGCGGCCTCACCCACCACGTCGATGTCCGGCTCCAAACCGAGCAACGACGCCAGCGCGCCCCGGACCATCGCCTGATCCTCTGCCAGCACCACCCGGATCATGAGGCGTTGATCCCTATCTCGACTGACTCTGCGACCCGGATGGGGACCTCGACGCGCAAACGGAATCCTCGGGCGTCGAGGGATGCGGCCTGCAAGGTTCCTCCGGCCGCCTCGACGCGTTCGGACAAACCCGTCAAGCCGCTGCCCGGTTGGGCCGCGCTGCCCTGACCGTCATCGGTGATGTCGAGGATGGCCGTTGAGGTGTCGTGGGCCACCTCGATCAGGCAGCGGGTGGCTCGCGCGTGCCGTACCACGTTGGTGGTGCCTTCACGGACCGCCCAGCCGAACAGGCCGTCGAGATCGGCGACCAGTGGTGGGCCGGATCTGCGGATGGTCACCGTTACCCCGGCCGCCTCAAGAGTGGATCGTGCGTTGTCGAGTTCATCGCTGAGGGCGCGTTGCCGGTAGCCGGTTACGGCTTCGCGCACCTCGATCAGGGCCTGGCGGGCGACCGATTCGATGTCGGCGATCTCCCGGCGGACCGGTTCCGTGCCCGAGTCGGTTTCGGCCAGGCGGCTGGCCAGCTCGCTCTTGAGCACGATCAGCGAGAGGCTGTGGCCGAGGAGATCGTGCGCTCGACATCATCGAGGCGGCGAGCGCGCCGTACGCGGCCATGGAGACCATGAGGATCACGCTGGCGGGCTGCCCGGTGGTCGCGTCCAGCTGGCCGCCCCAGAGGCTGGAGTAGAGCAGGTAGAAGCCGACGGGGAAGGCGACGACGAAGATGACATACCGCTTGTTGCGGAACATCCGCAGGGCTTCGATCCTGATGTAGTTCGGCATCACGCCTCCCGGGTGAGCGCGACGAACGCGTCTTCGAGATCGGCCCCGCTGATCCGCAGGTCGTGCACGTCGAGAGGGGTGCCCCGGTAGAGCGCGGCGATCGTGGCATCCGGGTCGGCGGTGCGCAGGATCGCCCGCCCCGAGCGCAGTTCGACCCCGCTGACCTGGGGGAGCGCGGCCAGCGCTGCGGACGGCTGGTCGCCGATCGCGAAACTCACGGTCTGCCCGCCGACCCCCGCTTTGATCTCGGCGGCCGTCCCGTCGGCGACCACCCGCCCGCGGGCGATCACGATCACCCGGTCGGCGTTCTCGTCCGCCTCTTCCAGGTAGTGCGTGGCGAAAAGCACGGTGTGCCCGTCCGCCGCGTACGTCCGCATGCTCTCCCAGAACCGGCGCCGGGACTCCACGTCCATCGCGGCCGTCGGCTCGTCCAGGACCAGCAGGCGAGGCGCTCCGGCGATCGCGAGCGCGAACCGTACCCGCTGGATCTGGCCGCCGGACAGGCGGTCGGCGCGCCGCTTCGCGATCTCGGTGAGGTCGGCCACCCGCAGGATCGCGTCGAGCCCGAGCGGCCGTGGATAGAGGCGCCGGATGAAGTCCACCGTCTCGGCGACCGTGAGCTCCGGGATCAGCGTGCCCTCCTGGAGCATCGCGCCGATCTCCCCGCCGCTCACGGCCTCCTCGGGGGTACGGCCGAAGACGCGTACCGTGCCCGACGTCGGCTGGATCAGGCCGAGCAGCATCGAGATCGACGTGGACTTGCCCGCTCCGTTCGGGCCCAGCAGGGCGACCGTCCGCGCCCGTGGAATCTCCAGGTCGAGCCCGGCCACGGCGACCACGTCCCCGTAACTCCGGCTGACCTTGTCAAATGCGATGGCGTTCATGCCGTCAACGCTAGAAATCCAGCGGGACAGCCGTTAGTGCGGATCTTCCGGGGTACGCGGTGACATTTGTCAGACCTAGTCCTTGGTCGTACGCGTGGGGCGGAGGAGGGCCTCGGCGAGGGCGAGCATGGTCTCTTCCAGGGCGCCGAGGCGGCGGGTCATGTCGGTGTGGGCGGGTTCCACCGTCTTGGTGAGGGTTTCGGTGAGCTGGTCGCGGTCGGGGCGGGCGGTGATGAGCGGAGTCAGGGCTTCGGCCGCCTCGGTCAGGCGGAGCTCGACCGTGTCGAAGCGGGTGGCGTGGTGTGCCCCGAGCTCGCCGAGGTTCTTGTGGAGTTCGCTGATCTCCAGGGTGGCGGGCAGCTGGCCGACCCGCTGGTTGACCGCCTCGACCCGGTCGTCGACTCCGTCGAGGCGCTCGGCGACCTGCTCGTCGAGCGTGGTGAACCGGGCCCGCAGACCTTCGTCCAGGAAGTCCATCCGCTCGTCCTGGCGGTCGAGATGCCCGTCCACCGTCAGCAGGCGGGCGTCGACGCCGGTCATCCGGGTGTCGATGTCGGCCAGGCACTCGTCGGCGGTCTCGATCCGCCCGTCGATCCGGTCCAGCCGCGCGGTCACCCCGGCGACCTGGCCCTCCAGCGCGTGGAACTGCGCGCCGGTCTCCGACTGCCCCTCGCCGACCGTCGCGAGACCGGCGCTGACGGCGGCCAGGCCGGTGTCCAGCCGGTCCAGCCGGGTGGTGACGACCGCCTGGCGGCTCTCGACGTCGCCGATCCGCACCGCGATCTGCTCGACCGCCGTGGTCACCCGGTCGGCGGCGGCCTCCACCGCGCCCCCGAGGCCCGAGTTCAGGTCGAGCACGCCGCCTTCCAGCCGCTCGGTCCGCTGCGCCAGCTCGCCGAGCGCCTTGTCCAGCCGGGTGAACCGGTTGGCGGCCGTCTCCATGCTGGCCTGCAGCTGCCCGAGCCGTTTGGTGAATTCCACCATGCGATCGGCGACGTGCTGGGTGCCGTCAAGGACGGACTGGAGCCGGGCCAGCGCCTCGTCGACGCTCTCCCCGACGGTGCCGATGTCGGCCCACAGGCTCGGCAGTTCCGCGATCGGCTTGACCCGCTCCCCGACCGCGCCGACCCGCTCGCTCACCGCGTCCACGTGGTCGCGGACCAGTTCGACGTGCTGGGCCAGCCCTTCCGCCCAGGACGGCGGCCGGTTGGTGATGTCGTCGAGGCGGCCGCTGACCGCCTCCATGGTGCCGCTGAGCCCGCCCAGCTCCCGCTCGCGCACCTCGCGGAGCAGCCATTCCATGCCTTCGAGCCGCTGCCGGATCTCGTCCAGCACCGCGCCCTGGGTGCGCTGCTCGTAGACGTGGTCCTGGGCCGCGCGGGCCAGCAGCTCGCGCATCCGGTCGGAGATGGCGGCCTGACTGCCCGCCTGGAGGAGGGTGTGGTTGGAGTGGTCCACCGAAAGCTCCTTCACTCGCCGACGTTCGATGGCAGCGGTGGGAAATGGTCCGGTCCGATGAGGAATGCGACCGCGCGAACACGCGCTGTCACCGAACTGTAGCCCTTCGTGGGCGGCCGTTCGGGCCGGACTGAAAAAGATCGCACTTCCCGGTGGATTGCCCGAATGGAGAGCGTTTTACCTGCTCATAGGGCCATTTCAGTGGCGAGTACGGCGATCGGCCGCTCCCCGATCCTGGTCAGAATCACCACGATCGCGTTCTCTCCCGACAGCCGCAGATCCTTACGCAACCGCTCCACATCCACCGCCGACCCCCGCTTCTTGATCGTCGCCACCCCGACCCGCCGCTCCCGCAGCGCGGCCCGCAGCCGCTTCAACGAGAACGGCATGACCTCCTCGACCTCGTACCCGGCCACCCACGGACTGGCCACCGCCACATCCCCGGTGAGGTACGCGATGCGCGGATCGATCAGCCGCCCCTCGATCAACTGCCCCACTTCACCGATCAGATGCGCCCGAATCGCCGCTCCATCCGGTTCGTACACATACCGCCCGATCGCCCCGACCGCCGCCTCTACCCCCTTCGCGACCATCGTCTCCCCGCTGGGAAGCAGAGTCGCGCGTCGCACCGAGCCGATCGGCGGTGATCCGGCCTCGCTTCCCAACCACAGCGCGGCCTCTTTCACCTCCCCTCGGAAGGAGACCCACTCGGCCTCCGCTCCCAGCGGAATGAACTCATCTGGAATCCCCGGCGCGACTTTGAGACACGCGCCCCGAGCCCGGCCGGCCATGTCCATCAACATCGGCCATGTCGGCGAATACGCCCTCGGATCGAACGTCCGTCGATTCCCCGACCTGCGCGCCGGATCCGCGAACAACACGCCGTATGCCCCCGGATCAAGTGAAGACGCATCCTCCACCCGTACAGAAGCGCGCAACCCCAGCGCCTCCACGTTCGCCCGAGCGACCGCCACGGTCACCGGATCGACGTCGACCGCATCCACGGCACAGCCCGCCCGCACCAGCGCGATCAGATCCCCGCCGATCCCACAACAGGCATCCCCGACACTCGTGACCCCCCACCGCTCGACCAACCGTCCGGCGCGGTGCTCGGCCACCTCTGTCCGGGTGGCTTGTTCGAGCCCATGGGGCGTGAAGTACATCACGTCCGCATCCGTCCCGAACTTGACCGCCGCACGCCGCCGCAGGTCCGCCTGGGTGAGCGCCGCGCCAACCAACGCCGGGCCGTACTCCCGCCGCAACGTGCCGACCGCCCGCATTGGATCGGTGCCACCCCTGACGAGCTCTACCGCCTCGCCCAACGCCTTCTGCCCTATCGGCGTGAGCAGCAGCTCAAACCCCTCCAGCTCCACGCCAAGAGGCTATCGGCCCTTCTATCCGGCCCGGACGGACAGATTGTCGAGGTCGATGTCGATGGGGAAGGGTACGTCCACGGAAAGCCGACCGCGATGGATGGCGACTAGTCCGTATGCACTGGTGGCCGGATCCAGTTGGAAGACATATACGACAGGCTTGTTCTCGTGGTTCTCAACCCGCCAGTAGTAGGGGATTCCACTCTTGGCGTACTTCGGTGGCTTGACCGATCGATCCCGGTGCGCGGACTCAGGTGAGACGATCTCGACCACGAGATGCACTTCGTCGGCCTCATAGAAGGTGCGCGCCATGTCGGCGACCGCAGCCGCGTCTGCTACCACGATGTCCGGGCAGGGTCGCCAATTCGTGTCGAGCTTGAGGTCCATCTGGCTGACGGCGCCGAGCTTCTCGGGAGCCTGCTGATCCAGCCTGACCCGCAGGCCGATGAGAACATGCTCATGGAATCGCTTCTGGGGGGACATGAAAACGAGAGCTCCATCGACGAGTTCGACGCGTGCGAAGAAATCCGGTTCACCGTGGGGCCCGTCGAGGGGCAGCCGATCGAGGTCGTCGGCCGTCCATCCCCCCTCTGGGGGATAAGGCCAGTTGGCCAGAACGTCCTCAGCCGAATGGCTCAACTGTTCCGCTGTGCTGGTCACATCACGCATCGTAGGACGATCGTCGTCGCCGTTCGTGGTCATTCGGCTACGTTCCCGTCGACTGGAGTCTCTGATGATTCATCATCATGCCGGTGGTGTTCCCGTTGTTGGGGTCTTCGTCACTCTACGACGGTGTTCGCGAGGGGCGGACGGCAGAGCTGACCTGCATATGGAGTTCGTGTTGACTGCGTCGGGGGTTGTGCATACTGTTTCGTGTTGGCACTCACCTAGGGAGAGTGCCAAATCAAAACGCGACGAGGCAGGTCTGACACCCGCGACGGCAGGCCACTGGTCGCCTCTTCAGCTCACTCATCGCAATCTGAAGGGGAGGTCCGATCATGACGACCGCCACTAAGGTTCCCGTTAAGCCGCTCGGCGACCGTATCGTGGTTCAGCCGCTTGAGGCCGAGCAGACCACGGCTTCCGGCCTGGTCATCCCGGACACCGCCAAGGAGAAGCCGCAGGAGGGCAAGGTCCTCGCGGTTGGTCCGGGCAACTGGGACGAGTCCGGCAGCAAGCGGGTTCCGCTCGACGTCACCGAGGGCGACGTCGTGCTCTACAGCAAGTACGGCGGGACCGAGGTCAAGTACGGCGGCGAGGAGTACCTGGTGCTTTCCGCCCGTGACGTGCTCGCCATCATCGAGAAGTAAGCCGTGCAAGAGCCCCGGGTGCCGCCAGTGCCCGGGGCTTTCACTTCTGTGGAGTTTCTGTCCGGTGTTCCTCCCCTGAGACCCGGACGCTGAGAGGACTGCTATGCCGAAGATTCTGTCGTTCGACGAGGACGCCCGGCGCGCTCTTGAGCGTGGCGTGAACGCCCTCGCGGACGCTGTGAAGGTGACCCTCGGCCCGCGTGGCCGCAACGTGGTCATCGACAAGAA
This sequence comes from Acrocarpospora sp. B8E8, assembly GCF_039871605.1. Lineage (NCBI taxonomy): Bacteria > Bacillati > Actinomycetota > Actinomycetes > Streptosporangiales > Streptosporangiaceae > Acrocarpospora > Acrocarpospora sp. B8E8. Next base: position 157,834 of record NZ_JBDPLV010000016.1, read on the forward strand.
GTTCGGGGCGCCGACGATCACCAACGACGGTGTCACGATCGCCCGTGAAGTCGAGCTGGACCGGCCGTACGAGAACCTGGGCGCCCAGCTGGCCAAGGAAGTGGCCACCAAGACCAACGACGTCGCCGGCGACGGCACGACGACCGCGACCGTGCTGGCTCAGGCCATGGTGCGCGAGGGTCTGCGCAACGTGGCCGCGGGCGCGCAGCCGATGTCGCTGAAGCGCGGCATCGACCTGGCCGCCAAGGCGATCAGCGAGAAGCTGCTGGACTCGGCCCGCCCGGTCGAGGACAAGAAGGAGATCGCGCACGTCGCGACCATCTCCGCGCAGGACGCCAAGATCGGCGAGCTGATCGCCGAGGCGTTCGACAAGGTGGGCAAGGACGGGGTCATCACCGTCGAGGAGTCCAACGCGCTCGGCCTCGAGCTGGAGTTCACCGAGGGCCTCCAGTTCGACAAGGGCTACCTGTCGGCGTACATGGTGACCGACCAGGAGCGCATGGAAGCGGTCCTGGAGGATCCGTACATCCTGCTCACCCAGGGCAAGATCGCCTCGATCGCCGACTTCCTGCCGCTGCTGGAGAAGGTCGCCCAGACCAAGAAGCAGCTGCTGGTGATCGCTGAGGACGTCGAGGGTGAGGCCCTGGCCGTCCTGGTCACCAACAAGATCCGCGGGACCTTCACCTCGGTCGCCGTCAAGGCGCCCGGGTTCGGCGACCGCCGCAAGGCCATGCTGCAGGACATCGCCACCCTCACCGGCGGCCAGGTGGTCTCCGAGGAGATCGGCCTCAAGCTGGAGCACGTGGGCCTGGAGGTGCTGGGCACCGCCCGCCGGGTGGTCATCACCAAGGACGCCACGACCGTCGTCGACGGCGCCGGCGACGCGTCCGCGATCGCGGACCGGGTCAAGGAGATCAAGCTCGCCATCGAGCAGTCCGACTCCGACTGGGACCGCGAGAAGCTGCAGGAGCGGCTGGCCAAGCTGTCCGGCGGTGTCTGCGTGCTGAAGGTCGGCGCGGCCACCGAGGTGGAGCTGAAGGAGAAGAAGCACCGCCTGGAGGACGCGATCTCGGCCACCCGCGCCGCGATCGAGGAGGGCATCGTCTCCGGCGGCGGCTCGGCGCTCGTGCACGTGGCCAAGGAGCTCGACAACCTCGGCCTGACCGGCGACGAGGCGACCGGCGTCTCCGTGGTCCGCAAGGCCCTGGTGGAGCCGGCCCGCTGGATCGCCGAGAACGCCGGCCACGAAGGCTACGTGGTCACCTCGAAGATCTCCGACCTGAAGCCGGGCCACGGCCTCAACGCGGCCACCGGGGAGTACGGCGACCTGATCGCCCAGGGCGTCATCGACCCGGTCAAGGTCACCCGCTCGGCTGTGCAGAACGCCGCGTCCATCGCGGGCATGCTGCTCACCACCGAGGCTCTGGTGGTGGACAAGCCGGAGGAGGAGGCCCCCGCCGCCGGCGGTCAGGGCCACGGCCACGGGCATGGCCACTAGCGGACAGTAGAAATCAGGGAAGTACGGCTCTCGCCACTTGAGGCGGGGGCCGTTCTTCTATATAGGAACCGGTAAACCTAACAACCAGATAAGACGTCGCACCCGCTCTGACCTGTCAGAACATCTGACACAATTGCCGCGATTTTGGCTTTCTTCTGAAACGTTCAAACGCCTCGGTGATCGGACGATTACCTGGGGTTATCGACGCGTCAATGTGACCAATCCGTATCCGTCCACCATGGGGACATGCACGATCGTGGCGGGCATCATGCCTAACGTGACCGAGGGATGCGTCGCCGACGCCGCAACTGGGGTAAGGCTTGCGACGAGATCGGATGAGTCCGACCTCAGGGAACTGACCAGCCTTGCCGTGTCAGGAGATCGCAAAGCAATTGAATCGCTGTTGGGCCAATTGCGCCCGATGGTGGTGCGCTACTGCAGGGCCCGGCTGGGGAGGGTCTCCGGTCATTACCACATCGCGGACGATGTGGCCCAGGAGGTGTGCATCGCCGTACTGTCGGCGTTGCCGCGCTACCGCGACATGGGCCGCCCGTTCGCCTCGTTCGTGTTCGGGATCGCCTCGCACAAGGTGGCGGACGCGCTGCGGAGTTCGGTGCGCAGCGCCGTACCGACCCAGGATCTTCCGGACGGGCCCGATGAGGGGCCCGGGCCTGAGGAGACGGTAGTGCGGTACATCGAGGCCGAGCACGCCCGCGCGCTGCTGTCCCGGCTGCCGGATAACCAGCGGGAACTGCTCATTCTGCGGGTGGTCTCCGGGCTGTCCGCGGAGGAGACCGGAAACGTGCTCGGCATGTCGCCGGGAGCGGTCCGGGTGGCTCAGCATCGCGCTCTTGCCCGGCTTCGTCAGATGGCAGAGCTAGAGTCGATTGCGTGACACACGACGTTGACGTGGTGCTCGACGCGCTGGCCCGCCGCGAGGCGGTCCGGTCGTCGGATCCGGCGATCCTGGTGCTCCGCGCCCTGGTCGCCGATGTGGACAGCTTCTACGACGCTCAGCGGCTCTCTTCGGTGTCGATGACACCGTCCACGTAGCCGCGGGCGTATTCCCAGCTGACGTAGTCGGCCGGGTCGGGCTGGAACGCGGGTTCGTGCACCTGCGGACGGCCGTTGTCGATCATCTGGCGGAGATTGCCGCGCAGAAGGTCCCAGTCGAAGTAGTGCTGTTCCCCGCATTCCGGGCAGTCCAGGACAAGCCCCAGCACTCCCTGCGGTTCCAGCAGGGAGCGGAACACCTCGACGTCGGCCAGGTCGGTCAGCGCTTCGTCGCGCTCCGAACTGGTGAGCGGCTCGGGGTCGTCAAGCTCGCCCAGCTCCACGGCGGGGTCGTTCGGGTCGTCCGCGAACGGGTCGCGGGGGACGTCTTCCAGCACGATCCCACCATATGACCAGGACCCGACTTGGTGGGCTCGATGGGCCTGTTTAGAGCCAGCCGCGCCGCGTGGCCTCGACTCCGGCCTGAAATCTGGACTGAACGCCGAGTTCGGTCATCGCCTCCGCGAACCTGGTTCTGACCGTCCGTACGGAGAGGTTGAGCAGGCGGGCGATCGTGTCGTCGCACAGGCCCTGGGAGGCCAGCCGGAGCACCTGCACGGCGCCAGGGGGATAGCGGATCGGGGTGGCGCGCGCCCACAGCGCGTCGAACAGGGCACGCAGCGCGTCCACCACGCTCGGGGCGCGGACCAGATAGCAGTTGTACGCGCTGCCGGGCATCGAGCCGCCCCAGTCCGCGGGCAGCCCGGCCGCCTCCCGGCCCAGCGCGAAGAACCAGCTCGGCACCCGGTCCAGCACCCGCACCCCCGCGCCGGCCTGGGTGAGGCGCTCCAGCGCCTCCTTCACGCCCGGTACGGCCAGCGACTCCGCGGGGATCACCGCACGAGCGGAGAGCAGCCCGTCGTCGAGGGCCTTGATCCAGGGGTCGGCGTATTTCTGGACGAAATCATTCATCGTTCTTTGGTCGGGGATTGCCGAGACTAGATCGGCGGGGGGTGACTGGAGGGCCAGTCCGACGATGCTTTCGTAGAGTTCGTCCGCGCCGCTGACGAACTCGATAGGGAAGGTTTCGGTCTGGTGGTCGCGGCCCGCGTCGTACTGGTCGGTGAGGCCGTCGATGGAGGCGAGCACCTCGTCGATCTGGCGGCTCTCCTCGGCCAGCCGGTCCAGCCGGGCGGCGATCAGGCGGCCGATCGCGGCCGCCGGGTGCCTGGCCAGGTATTCCCCCGCCTGTTCGTGCACCGCGCCGAGTCGGACCAGGCTGGCGAGCTCTCCTTCGATCTCTTCCGGCGGGGTGTCGGCGGCCTTCGCGATTTCGCTGAGCCCTGCTCGGTGGAGCCGGAGCACGGCGGTGTAGAGGGCGGTCTGGGCCGGGCTGAGCCCGAGCTGCGCCAGCGGGTCGGCGCTCGGTTCGCCGGCCCGGGTGCTGGTCGTGCGCATCGGCATTCGTCCCCAGGTCGTGGCGGTAAGTGGCGAGAATAACCCGGCATTCCAGGGTTGTCCTGGCGTTCACTGATTGCGGTCCGGAGTGGTGCAGCTTCGTGTAGTTGCAGGTTCGGACATTGTGGTGGGACTTACGGTGACGCATTCTTGACGCAGCGTCGGCACGATGGGGTGTCGAGGTCACTCGGGCGCGGAGGGGGGCTCGGCGACGTGTGGTGCGCCCCATCGTGAACTGGCCGAGCCCCCGACGCTCCCGGGCTCGGCCTCTGTGTTCATAACCCACCTCGGCAACCTTCGCGCCGTAAGTCGTATGTCCCGGCTTGGCCGCGCCTGTGTCTGGACTGAGGAACGCAGGTCGCGGAGCGGCCGGAGTGACGAGGGAAGACGCAGGCTGAAGGCGGCCAAGGCCGCCGTGCCGGAGGCGCGGCCATGTCACTGCTATCCACAGGTTGAGAGGTGGGAGTTGGGGTGGGCCACTACACTGACCAGCGGGGGGCTTAGGGCGGGTCTCCTGGTGGGAGGGGCGCAGATGATGGGGAAGTTCACCGAACCGGGGCTCACGTTCGATGATGTTCTGCTCGTGCCTGCGTATTCGGATTTGCAGCCGGGGGATGCGGATACCTCGACGCGGTTGTCGAGGAATATCACGTTGCGGATTCCGCTGATTTCGGCGGCGATGGACACGGTGACCGAGGCCCGGATGGCGGTGGCGATGGCCCGCCAGGGAGGGATCGGGATTCTGCACCGCAATCTGTCCATTCAGGATCAGGCGCAGCAGGTCGATCTGGTGAAGCGGTCCGAGGCGGGGATGGTGAGCAATCCGGTCACGTGCACGCCGGATGCCACCCTGGCCGACGTCGAGAAGTTGTGCGCGCGCTACCGGATCTCCGGGGTGCCGGTCACCGATGAGGCGGGCGTGCTCGTCGGCATCGTGACCAACCGGGACATGCGCTACGAGAGCGATCATTCGCTGCTGGTGCGCGACGTCATGACGAAGATGCCGCTGGTCACCGCGCCGGTGGGGGTCTCCAGGGACGAGGCGTTCCGGCTGCTGCGCTCGCGCAAGGTCGAGAAGCTGCCGCTGGTGGACGAGCAGGGGCGGCTGCAGGGCCTGATCACGGTCAAGGACTTCACCAAGAGTGAGCAGTATCCGCTGGCCACCAAGGACGCCGACGGGCGGCTCATGGTCGGCGCCGCCGTGGGGGTGGCGGGCGACGCCCAGGAACGGGCGCACGCGCTGATCGAAGCCGGTGTCGATGTGATTATTGTGGACACCGCGCACGGCCACTCCAAGGGCGTCTGCGACATGGTCGCCAAGATCAAGGCCAACAGCCGGGTGGACGTCGTGGGCGGCAACATCGCCACCCGCGTGGGCGCTCAGGCACTGGTCGAGGCGGGCGTGGACGCGGTCAAGGTCGGCGTCGGCCCCGGCTCGATATGCACCACCCGGGTGGTGGCGGGCGTGGGCGCACCGCAGGTCACCGCCATCTACGAGGCCTCGCTCGCGGCCGGCCCCGCCGGGGTCCCGGTGATCGGCGACGGCGGCCTGCAGTACTCGGGGGACATCGCCAAGGCGATCGCGGCCGGCGCGTCCTCCGTCATGCTCGGCTCGCTGCTGGCCGGCTGCGAGGAATCGCCCGGCGAGCTGATCTTCATCAACGGCAAGCAGTTCAAGTCCTACCGGGGCATGGGCTCGCTGGGCGCGGTCCGCAACCGGGAGCGCGGAGGCGCCTCCTTCAGCAAGGACCGCTACGCCCAGGACGGGATCTCCAGCGAGGACAAGTTCATCCCCGAAGGCATCGAGGGGCAGGTGCCCTACCGTGGCCCGGTCTCCGCCGTCGCCCACCAGCTGGTCGGGGGAGTCCGCCAGGGCATGTGGTACACCGGCGCACGTACCATCGCCGACCTGCGGGAACACGGCCAGCTGATGCCGATAACCGCTGCCGGGCTCAAAGAGAGCCACCCGCACGACATCCAGATGACAGTCGAGGCTCCCAACTATCACCGTCGTTAGAGTACGTAGGGCAACACCTAACGCACACGTACTGGGCGAGGAACGCACGTCAATGACCCCGGCCTGAGGGCCGGAGCTTGAGATGCGGCTCTTGTTGTATCGACTAGCTCCACGTTGACCAGACCAGCCATCATCATTGGAGGTGCAGCCAGATGGCTTCGTTGAACACAAGATCGCAGACCCACCAGTGGATGCTTCCTCAGTTCGCTGCTCTGGAATCCGCGCCCGCAGAAAACGCTCACGGGGTGAGCACGGAACGGGGCTCGGACGTCGCCGATTGCTCGGTGGCACCTGGTGTTCAACACGGTCGAGGGGAGATCGGGCAGTCGGCACCGGCTGTTCGGCGTCACCCCAAGGCGGGTTCGCCCGTTGCGGGAGATCGGGGCGGTAACGCTCCCGTGGTGTTCGTCCTGGACAAGCATGGAACACCAGTTCAACCCACCAGCCCAGCCCGAGCCAGGCAACTCCTGGACTCCGGCCGTGCTGTGGTGGCCCGCCACACCCCGTTCGTGATCCGGCTCAAAGACCGCACCATCGCCGAATCCACTGTTCAAGGAGTGCGGGTGGGAATCGACCCCGGCTCCAAGCACACCGGAATCGCGGTGTTCACCTGCGACGGCGCCGCCCGTACCGGGAAGTACAGCATCCGGCTGGACCACCGGGGCGGACAGATCCGCGACAGACTGGCCTCCCGTGCGAACTACCGGCGTCGGCGGCGCAGCGCGAACCTGCGTTACCGCGCCCCGCGTTTCGCCAACCGCGCCAAGCCGAAGGGGTGGCTCGCCCCGTCGCTGCGGCACCGGGTCGACACCACCATGTCGTGGGTGTCCCGCCTGACCTGGTGGGCTCCGGTCCGCGTGATCCACTTCGAGCGGGTGTCCTTCGACACCCACGCTCTGAGCGCGGGCAGGCCGTTGGACGGCGTGGAATACCAGCAGGGCACTCTGGCGGGGTATGAGGTCCGCCAATACCTGCTGGAGAAATGGGGTCGCGCCTGCGTGTACTGCGGGAGGGAGAACCTGCCGCTGCAGGTCGACCATCTCCATCCCCGCGCCCGTGGCGGCTCCAATCGGATCAGCAATCTCACGTTGGCGTGCCGACGGTGCAACCAGGCTAAGAACGCCACTCTGGTGGAGGAGTTCCTGCAAGACAGACCCGCGCTCCTGGCGCAGGTCGTGAAGAGGGCGAAACTCCCGCTTCGCGATGCGGCAGCGGTCAACGCGACCCGGTGGGTGTTGTGGCGGGCGTTGGAGGCGACAGGGCTGCCCGTGGTCACCGGTTCGGGCGGGCGCACCAAATGGAACCGCTCCCGCACCAGCGCGCCGAAATCCCACACCCTGGACGCACTGCATATCGGCGAGCTCGACACCGTGACCGGCTGGCCCTCGCAGGTCCTCCTGGTCAAGGCCACCGGGCGCGGCACGTACTGCCGGACCCGCACCGACGCTTACGGCTTCCCCCGCCTCCGGCTGCCCAGGATCAAACAGGTTCGCGGCTTCGCCACCGGTGACCTGGTCCGGGCCAACCTACCGAAAGGCATGAACGCTGGACTCCACACCGGCCGGGTCGCGGTTCGCTCCACTGGCCGCTTCAACATCACCACCGCTCACGGCACCGTGCAGGGCATCAACCACCGCCACGTCCGACTGCTCCAACGAGCGGACGGCTACGGCTACACCACGACCGAGGAAAGCACAGTTGAAACCAGCAGTTCAGGACACGCGCAGGCCTCAGAGGGCCTTCCCGCTCCCGTTTCCGCCGCAGCGTGAACGCCAGAGTATCTACGGGAGAATCTGATGACTCAGGTGGAGATCGGCCGGGGCAAGACCGGCCGCCGGGCATACGCGCTGGACGAGATCGGCATCGTGCCGTCCCGGCGGACGCGGGATCCCGAGGAGGTCTCGATCTCCTGGCAGATCGACGCCTACCGGTTCGAGTCCCCGGTGGTGGTGAGCCCGATGGACAGCGTGGTCTCCCCGCACACCGCGATCGAGATCGGCCGCCTCGGTGGGCTCGCCGTCCTCGACCTGGAAGGGCTCTGGACGCGGTATGAGGATCCGCAGCCCCTGCTGGACGAGGTCGCCACCCTGAGCGCCGAGGCCGGAACCCGCCGCCTCCAGGAGATCTACACCGCGCCCATCCAGGACGACCTGATCGGCCGCCGGATCGCCGAGATCCGCGGGGCGGGCGTGACCACCGCCGTCCGGCTCTCCCCGCAGCGCACCGTCCAGTACCACAAGGCCGTGATCGACGCGGGCGTGGACATCTTCGTCATCCGCGGCACCACGGTCTCCGCCGAGCACGTCTCCGGCCGCGCCGAACCACTCAACCTCAAGCAGTTCATCTACGAACTCGACGTCCCCGTCATCGTCGGCGGCTGCGCCACCTACACCGCCGCCCTGCACCTGATGCGCACCGGCGCGGCCGGCGTGCTCGTCGGCTTCGGCGGCGGCGCCTCCCACACCACCCGCAACGTCCTCGGCGTCGTCGTCCCCATGGCCACCGCGATCTCCGACGTCGCCGCCGCCCGCCGCGACTACATGGACGAATCCGGCGGCCGCTACGTCCACGTCATCGCCGACGGCGGCATGGGCGGCTCCGGCGACATCGCCAAGGCCATCGCCTGCGGCGCCGACGCCGTCATGGTCGGCTCCCCCCTGGCCCGCGCCGCCGAAGCCCCCGGCCGCGGCTTCCACTGGGGCTCCGAAGCCCACCACCCCGACCTCCCCCGAGGCCGCCGCGTCGAATTCGGCACCATCGGCACCCTCGCCGAAATCCTCCACGGCCCCTCCTCAGTAGCCGACGGCTCCATGAACCTCATGGGCGCCCTCAAACGCACCATGGCCACCTCGGGCTACTCCGACATAAAGGAATTCCAGCGCGTCGAGGTAGTGGTCGCCCCACCGCAGTAGCAGCCGGAACACACCACGGCGATGGCGGGCTCGGGCGGAGCCCGAGGATGAAACAACAGGCTGGGTGGGTGGGAAACCCACCCGGGTCAAGCTGTCGCTTCATTCGGGCGATCACCGGGATGGCGGGGTTGGGCGGAGTTCCGGGGGAACAGGGGGGTTGGCTGGGAGTACCACGGTGCCGTGGTGCCAGAGTGCTGCGGGAGGACGGCTCGGCCATTCCCGGCCTGCACGCCGCCGACAACACCACCGCCTCGGTCATGCGCCGCCGCACTTACCCGGGCCTCGGCTCGACCATGGGTCCGGCCGTCGTGTTCGGCTACCGAGCCGCCCGTGTCATTTCGTCCCGGTAGCCACGGCGATGGCGGGGTCGGGCGGAGCCCGAGGGGAAACAGAGGGCTGGGTGGGTGGGAGAACCACCGTGTCATGGCTGTCATTTCGGATGGCTGTGGTGGGCGAAGTCCGAAGTAGATGAAGCAAACAGGGTGGTGGGGCATCCTCCGCAAGTGTCAGGCGGGGAAAGTCCGATGTTGGGGGCGTTCGGGCCGGGGTCGGTTCTGGGTGGGGGCGGGTCAGGGTTCGGTGATCCAGGTGCCTTGCTTCATTACTGCCTGGACGGTCAGGTCCTCGTTGAGGATGACCAGGTCGGCGTACTTGCCGGTGGTGATTGAGCCGATCTCGTTGGATAGGCCGAGGACGTGGGCTGGGGTTAGGGCGGTTACCTGGGCGGCTTCGGGGAGGGTCATGCCGTTGATTTGCACGCCTCGGCGAAAGGCGCGGTCCATGGTGAGGGTGCTGCCCGCGATTGCTCCGCCGCCGGCCAGGCGGGCCACGCCGTCGCGGACCTCGACCTTCATGGGGCCGAGGTCGAAGTCGCCGTCTGGCATTCCGGCCGCGTCCATGGCATCGGTGACGAAGGCCACGCGCGCGGCGGGGACGGCGGAGAGGACCAGGTCGATCACGGACGGGTTCAGGTGCACCCCGTCGTTGACGAGCTCGACGGTGACCCGGTCGTCGACCATGGCGGCGGTGATCGGACCGGGGTCGCGGTGATTGAGGGGGCGCATCGCGTTGAACAGGTGGGTGGCCACCGAGGCGCCCAGGTCAATGGCGGCCATGCTCTGCTCGAACGTGGCATCGGTATGCCCGATGGCGGCCACCACTCCGGAATCAACACACTCCCGTACCGCCTCCAGCGCTCCCGGAAGCTCGGGGGCCAGCGTGAACATCCGCACGTGGCCATCGCCAGCCTTGATCAGCTCGGCGAACTCGGCGGCCGAAGGACTCCGGAGCAACTCCGGCCGGTGCGCCCCACACCGAGCCGCCGAAATGTAAGGCCCCTCGTAGTGAATCCCGGCCAGCAACCCCTCCGCGCACAACCCGGCCAGCATCCCCGCCGCGGCCTTCAACCGATCGAGTGGCGCGGTGACAAGGCTGGCCAGAGCCGTCGTGGTCCCATGTTCCCGATGGAACGCCACGGTCCGCCGAGCCTGTTCTTCCGACCCCGCCGGATACCCGGTACCCCCACCGCCATGCACATGAATATCTACAAACCCGGGAACGACGATGCGCCCTCCCAGCCCACGCCCATTCCCAGGCGCCGAACCTCGCCCGACATGAGTGATTCGCCCGTCCTCGATGGTCAGCCATCCATGATGGACGCCATCGGGCGTCACGATCCGCGCGTCGGAGAGAGTGATGCTCATGCGCCTATCCTCCCCGGTCACCGCTCCACTCGCGACGTACGCGATCAGTCGCCAAGCCGTGACCACAACTCGGCCGGCACCGGACCGTTCGCGGCAACCAACGACTCCAGCCGCCCGGCGTCCTCACTCGAGCAGGTCCGTACCAGCAACTGGAGAAGATCTTCGCCGGGTGCGCCGCCGAGTTCCGCCACCAACAGCGGCAGGTGCTGAGCGCGTACGGTGTAAAACCGCTCATACTCGCGGAGCCCCGGCCCCCAGAAATCCTCGACTCCCGAGCCCAGATCCTGGCCCTCGACGACCAGGTCACCGGCCTCGGTGAGATGCGCGCCGAGGAATCGGTATCCCCCGGCGCCTCGGGTCTCACGCAGGATCACTCCGTGCTGCCGTCCCATCAGAATGAGACGGTCACCAGCATGTTGCGACCCCAGCCGCGTGTGCGGCCGAGATTAACCGTCGTCTGAGTTTGTCGAAGTCGGGGTCATCGGGGGTAGCCATCGGGCCGTCGGAGGGAGTGATGCTCATAACGCCCAACCTCCCTTGTGCCCACGCTGCCATGTGAAGCTGCGGAAGCGACTTAGCGAGAGGCCACCCGTCAACACTCACGTCCCCCCAGCTCACGTTTGATCATCTGTAACACTCCGGCTTGAAGTACTCAAAGCGGGGAGGCTCACCAGCGGGTGAGGTATGCGGTCCACGCGAGGGCGGCGTTGGCCGCATGGCGCTGGTAGTTCCGCAGATTCGGGACACCTGGCGGGGCTGGCTGACGGCTCATCCGAGTCCAGTAGCCGGCATAGGCCGCTGCGTAGCTGGTGATCACTTGCCGGTGGACCCGCCCCCAGATTAAGGATCTGGTCAACGTCTTTTCGGCATCGGCGGGTGTGTGGCCAGCCATGATCAGGTGCGGGACGAGGTCGATGATGTCCACCCAGGCTGCCCCCTGGCTCGGTTGTGCCCAGTCCACCACGACGGCGGTTCCGTCACCGGTGATGAGGAGGTTGTCAGGCCGGATGTCTCCGTGCACCAGCGTGGTGCCCTCCGTATGACTCGTCCACAGGAACTCCAGATCGGCGAGCGCGTTCATGTGGTGGCGTTCCCACGGGCCGAGGTCGGGTGGGGATGCGGCGGCCAGCTCACGCCAGCCATGCAGCCAGCTGCTGCGGCCGACGGCGGATCGCGGGAGGCCGGGCACAGGTGACGGCGTGAGCGGTTCGGCCATGCGGGAGATCGTGGAGACAACGGTTTCCACGTCGAGAGAACCGGGCGACAGGTCGGGGTGGCGGCCTTCGATGTCATCGAAGATCAGGATGATCCATCCAGCCGCCTCTCCATGCCAGCGCAGTCGCGGGGCCGGGACGGCGGCGGGAAGTCGGCTGGCGGTGTCAGCCTCAACCCGGTGCTTGGCGGCCAGCGCGTGGTCGGTAGGGATGGCCTTGACGAACGCCCTGCCATGATCGGCGAGGAGAAGCCGGGCCGCGGCCCCGGGCGAGAAGCCGCCGCCCTGCGTGTCGGCGGTGATGACGGCCGAACCGAGGTGGCTGGCGATGAGATCGCGCAGGCCGCTGGGAAGCTGCGTCCAGGATGGGCGTACGGCGGTGGAGCCGAGCAGAGGATGGCTGGACTGATCGGATGGCATGGAGGCCCTTTACCGGATCGAGATGATGGCAGGAGATCCCGCACCGAGCAGGGGCGAGACGAGGTCTCGCCTACTCCTGCCCGGCGCAGATAGCTCGCCGTCCGAAAATGTTGGGCACGTGTTCTACAGTAGCGGTCGATCAGCCGAGGTCGAGGTGGTAACGGTAGGCGTCGATGGATAGCCGCAGCGCTTCCACGGTCTGCGGGGCGATGCGGTAAGCGAGAGCCAGGACGCGTTCCAGCGAGCGGGCTAGAGATCTCATGGTCGGTATGGGCGGGCCCACGACCAGTGCGTCCAGTTCGCGCAGGCACCACCGGCCGATGGGGGTCCTGCCGATATCGGTGTCAAGGTGGTACCAGCCGTATTGGGCCCGATCCGGGGCCAGCACGGTCCGGATGAGGTTTCGGGCCGCAGTGACGAGCATGTGTGTTTCGGCGTAGGCCATGAACCGCTGGCCTCGTGAGATTCGCTTGTGGATCATCCAGATGAGCACCAGCACTTCGATGACGAGCTGTTCGCAGGTGGGCGTGGTAGCCAGGCGACCGGTGATGAACGCGTTGGCGGACAAGTCGGGGATCGGCTCGCCGGTGCTCGGTGCGGAGTAGACGACGCTACCGCTGGTAAAGGCGGCGATATTGGCGATGCGGTCGGCCGGGGCCAGGTAGAGGTCGATCTGGTAGAGCCTCTCGCCGTGCTCGATGAGATGGACATAGCCGAGGCCACCCATACGGGGCACGATCCGGTCCAGCCACCCGGGGGCGATCGCGCCGAGGTCGGCGATGGCTAGGGCGTCGTGTACGGCGACGAACCCAGGAAAGAGTGATGGCGTGATGCCGACGACCAGATCCACATCCGACAACCGGTCGGAGGTGCCCCGAGCGAAGGACCCGCGTACGAGCATGTGGGTGACGGCTGGGCTGGCGGCCAGCACCCCGGCCACGGTCTCCATGACAGCGAACTGACTTGGCCGGTTCATTGCGGTGAGACGATCGATGGCACTGGAAGAGATGGCGGGCACGAGATATCCCTTCTCAATCGGTGGTGCCGAGGAGGGTGGATTTGCGGCTACGCCATGTCCGGGCGGCGTTTGAATCGCCTAGGGATTCGTGAAGGGTGCTGATCAGGTCATATACGCGTCCCTCGGGCATGGCGTGCGTGAAGAACAGCCTGAGCAGGTGCCTTTCGGCCGTGCTGATGTATCCGAGTTGGGCCAATTCCAGGGCTCGGCGGATCTCCAGGTCGGTCAGTTCATCATCGAGGGGCGGCAGTAGGCGGACATCGTCGGCGTTGAGATGCTTGCCGGTGATGAGGTCGTCGAGTGTCGGGGTGGCGTAGCAGTCGAGGATCAGATGGATGCGGGCCGGGCCGTGGAGGTTGCATGCGCCGTGCGGGTACGTGGGGGTTAGCCGCCACAGATGTCCGGCCGAGAGGTGGACAGCAGAGCCTGCCACGCTGAGGAAGGCGGAGGCGCTAGTGACCAGGGGAATGTGCAGCCGGTGCCGCTCGACTGCTTTCAACTCGCCGTAGTCGCGGTGCTCCCACAGGAAACCACCGGGCTCCAGGCGGGCGATGCGGGCCCACATGTAGTGCAGTCCGAGGTCGGCCAGGATCCGCCGCGTCGCTGGCATGACTGCTAGTAGGTCGGTCTCGACCGGATCGCAGTCGGTAATGGTCACGTCACTGGACCGGCCGGTGGCGTTGAGCAGTGACAGGGTCCCCCAGCCACCGGACTGGTACTCGCCGTACTCGGTGATCCAACCGGAGGGAATGGTCAGCGTTTCGTGGCGGACGCGTTCCAGGAGGTCGGGATCGATGGCGGTGACGTATGCGACTTGGTCGGTCAAGGTTGTCATGGGTCTCCTTCCGGGTCAGGAGCGACTTCCTGATCGAGGGTTCCCGTCGTTACGCAGCGCCGAGTGGCCCCTCATTTCGTAAGGCGGTTCCCCTAGGGTTGGGCCGCTGGTGTCCCCGTGCGTCGAAGGCGAGCCAGCCTTCGGAGGCGATAGTCTTGGGACAATCGTCGACCGCTGGCCACCCCCTGTCAATTATCCCAAGACAATCTCTGACGGAAGGATTGTTGTGTGATGGTTGTGCACTCGCGTTATCTGGGCCTTGCGGCCCAAATCCGAACACGGATCGAGGCTGGCGAGTGGGAACCCGGAGCCAAGCTTCCGCGATTGGATGACTTCGCGTCTCAGTACGGTGCGAATCGGGACACGATTGGCCGAGCGATTGGAGTGTTGGAGTCAGAGGGCTTCGTCTGGGCCGTACAAGGGCGGGGGATCATTGTCCGGCACGGCATGATGAGGCTGCGTAGACCGCGCGGGAACCTGGTGAAGCGTAATGTCGCCACAGAGGGTCCCGGCTACTCCTTTCCATCAGCCTCTAGCCGTGAAGTCTGGAAGCACCATGTTCCGCCGACCATGTCCGTCCAACCGCTGATCGATTCACGGATCGCGAAACTGCTGGGCGTCCCGGTCGGCAGTCCGGTGATGCGCCGGTTTCGTGTCACCGGGCCTGAATCCGAGCCCCCCTTCCAGATCAACATCTCGTGGATCCATCCGCGTGGCGTCGCTGATGCCCCTGAAGTTGCTGTCCAGGCTCCCGGTCCGGGTGACTGGTTGTATCGGCTGGAACAGGCTGGCCACTGGCCGATCAGTTGGATGGAGATTCACAGGGCGCGGATGCCAACCAAGGACGAGGCCGGTCTGCTGGAGATTCCGATCAGCCTGCCTGTACTGGAGATCGTGCGGCAGGGGATTTCGGGACGCGATGGTCAGCCCATTGAGGTGACCGAATACGTTGTGGCAAGTGACCGTGTCGAGACCGTGCACGTTCTTCACCGTGACGAGTCCGCACAGTCTCCATGGCCCGACGACTCCGCCTTGGGCGAGTAGACGATGCCCTTCACCGTTGAAGCCGCCGCCCGCACCCACATCGGACTTGTGCGCCGACGCAACGAAGATGCCGTTTACTCGGGCCACTTCCTGTTCGCCGTGGCAGACGGCCTCGGCGGCCATATCGCCGGGGACATCGCCGGGGATACCGTGATCGAAGCCTTGCGTCCTTACGATCGTCAGATAGCCCAAACGCACCTGCCGACCACCTTGGGACGAGCGGTCTACGCAGCCAACCAGGCCCTATACGGCCGGATCGAGGCCGAGCCTGGACTGGCAGGCATGGGTACGACGCTGGTGACGATGTTGTGGTCCGGGACGACAGCAGTCCTGGCGAACGTAGGCGACTCCCGTGCCTACCTGCTACGCGGTGCGGGCTCCATTGCGGAGATCGTCCAGATCACGGAGGACCACACCTTCGGGAACTTGGTGTCCGACGCAGGTAGCGTGCCGAACTTGTCTGGGCGCATCTCCCGTTTCCTCGACGGTCGGGTGGACGGCCGCTCTCCTGACCTCATCACACAGGAACTGCGCTCTGGCGACCGGTTCCTCTTGTGTTCTGACGGGCTGAGCTCGGTCGTTCCCGGAAATGACCTCCAAGCAGCTCTACGCGCGGCGAACAATCCAGAAGAGGCAGCTGATCGGCTCCTCATGCTGGCCACTGACCAGGGCGGCCCCGACAACATCACCGTGATCGTCATTGACGTTCGAGATGCGCCATCGGCCGACCCAGCGAGTGGCAGATGACCAAGCGCAAGGACGGCAACAGCCTGAACGGATGAAACGTCATCGGCTGGCGTACGTCGTGGCATGGATTTGGATGGTCTGTCGTGGTGGATACGGTCGTGAGGGAGGCCACAGTGGGTGGGGGGCTACTCGCCGGTAGATTGCGGGTAGAACGACAGAGGTAGGCGTTAGCCGTACAAAGGGAGATCTATGACGGCCCGACTGGGGACAGCGAGGCTTGGCCCGGGCGAGCGGTATGCCGCATTGGACTCGATGGGATCGCAAGAGCTTGATGTGGTGGTGGTTGGCGGGGGTGTGGTTGGCGCGGGGGTGGCGCTGGACGCGGCTACGCGGGGGCTGTCGGTGGGGCTGGTGGAGGCGCGGGATTTTGCCTCGGGGACCTCGTCGCGGTCGTCGAAGCTGATCCATGGGGGGCTTCGGTATCTCGAGCAGCTCAACTTCGATCTGGTGCGGGAGGCGTTGCAGGAGCGGTCGTTGTTGCTTCAGCGGATTGCTCCGCATCTGGTGAGGCCGGTGCCGTTCATGTTTCCGTTGACGCATACGGGGTGGGAGCGGCCGTATGTGGGGGCTGGGCTGGTTCTTTACGACAGCTTGGGGTTTTCGTTTGGATTCACCCGGGGGGTTCCGGGGCATCGGCATCTGTCGCGGAGGCGGGCGTTGCGGTTGGCTCCCGCGTTGCGGCGGACGTCGTTTACGGGGGCGGTGCAGTACTGGGATGCGCAGGTCGATGATGCCCGGTATGTGATGACATTGCTGCGTACGGCGGCGACGTATGGTGCGCATGTGGCGTCGCGGGCGCAGGTTGTCGGGTTTCTCCGGGAGGGGGAGCGGGTCACGGGGGTACGGGTCTGCGATCTGGAGACTGGTACGGAGCTGGATGTGCGGGCCCGGCAGGTGGTCAATGCGACCGGGGTCTGGACTGACGACATTCAGGAGTTGGTCGGCGGACGTGGGCAGATCCACGTCAACGCGTCCAAGGGTGTGCATCTGCTGGTGCCCCGGGATCGGATCCACTCGCTTACTGGAATCATCCTTCGCACCGAAAAATCGGTGCTTTTCGTGATTCCTTGGGGGAGGCATTGGATCATCGGGACCACCGATACCGCCTGGACTCTCGACAAAGCGCATCCGGCGGCTTCTCGTACCGACATCGATTATGTTCTCGATCACGTTAATGCTGTTCTCTCGGTGCCGTTGACCAGGGATGACGTTGAGGGAGTGTACGCGGGGCTGCGGCCGTTGCTGCGTGGTGAGTCCGAGCAGACTTCTCAGCTGTCCCGTGAGCATGTGGTGGCGCATCCGGTGCCTGGGCTGGTCATGGTGGCGGGGGGTAAGTTCACGACGTATCGGGTGATGGCCGCGGATGCCGTGGATGCGGTCGCGCACGGTCTGGACTTGCGGGTGCCGCCCTCCTGCACCGATCGCATCCCGCTCGCTGGAGCCGAGGGCTATCAGGCCCGCTGGAACTCCCGCAACCGTCTCGCCGAGTCCTCCGGGCTGCACGTGGCCAGGATCGAACACCTGCTCCAGCGGTACGGATCGATGATCGATGAGGTGCTCGTCCTCATCGAGGCGGACCCCAGTCTGGCCAGACCGCTCACCGGCGCCGACGACTACCTGCGCGCCGAGATCGTTTACGCGGCCACCCATGAGGGCGCTCGCCATCTCAACGACGTCCTTACCCGCCGCACACACATCTCCATCGAGACCTTCCATCGCGGCCTCGCCGTTGCAGAAGAGGCCGCCGAGCTCCTGGCCGGGCCCTTGGGCTGGGACGCTGAACAGGTCAAACGCGAGGTCGAGTACTACACCAAGCGCGTCGAAGCCGAACGCGCCTCCCAGGAACAAGACACCGACCAGGAAGCCGACGCCATCCAGATGGGCGCCCCCGAAATCGTCCCTGTAGCCGCTCCCGAAGGACGCTCTCTCTAGGGTTACTCCGCTGGGGTCCCCTAACGGAACAACCTCGACACCTCCACCGCTAGCTCCGGTGTGACCACACCAAGATCATCATTTGTCATGCGAATGGGCCGCCAGGCCCGTTGAGTGGGTCTGGCGGCCCTGTTCGGCCGGTTCATGGTCAGGCCTTGTTGAAGATGTTCTTGGCCCAGAGGTAGGAGGCGGCGGCGATGCCGGCGCACC